>CAYMQR010000770.1:0-2104 GCA_964392195.1 uncultured bacterium
CACCGGCACGTCGATCGCCTTCGACGTCCTCGTCCGACCCATGCGCCCGAATCTAGCCTCCCCGTCACGCCCGGCGCGGGCGCCGTCGATCCGGTCCCGTCTCGTCGGGTTCGCGCCACCCTTGCGATCCGGATCCAGAATCCCTAGGATCGGACGTCCTTTTTTTTCGAGCCGGTCCGCGGACCCCTCGATGGCCGATACGCCCGCGCCGCGTCCCTCACGCCGCGTCGTCCTCATCGACGACAGCGACACGGTGCGCCGCGCCTTGCGCACGGCGCTCGAGAGCGACGGCTACGAGGTGCTCGACGCGGCGAGCGGCGAAGCCGGCCTCAAGCTGGTGCTGACCTCGGCGCCCGACGTGCTGGTCACCGACTACGAGCTGCCCGGCATCAACGGCATGGCCGTCATCCACCGGGTGCGCTCCCATCCGTCGGTGCAGAACATCCCGTGCATCCTCCTCACCGGCGCCGACGCGGCCCCTCCCGAGGCCCGCGGGCTCGAGGGCGGCGCCGACGTCTATATCCGCAAGTCGACGCCGCTCGAGATGATCGTGGCGCGGGTGGGCGCGCTGGTCCGCCGCCCGCCCTCCACGGTGATCGCGCCGCCCCCCGCGGCGAACGGCGCCGAGGTGCGCCAGGTCGTCGCGTTGATCCCGCCGCCGCGCCCGATCGAGCTCGAGCTGGTGCTCAAGGGGCTGCGCCACCAGGGGCTCGACCTCGAGATCGTCGCCGCCGAGCCCTCCGCGGCCACGGAGCTGGCGAGCGCCGAGTGCGTGCTGCTCGCCCAGGACGGGCGGACCCGCGGCGCGATCACCGCGGTCCGCGAGCGCCAGCCGGGCATCCCCGTGGTGGTGCTGGCGCTCCACGACGATCCACTCTCCGCGGTCGAGGCGCTCCACGCGGGCGCGGACGACTTCGTGAGCCTCGACGGCGGTCTCGAGGTGGTCGCCAGCCGCATCCGCGCCCACCTGCGCCGCCGCCGCAGCGAGGACCAGCAGGCGCGCCTGCGCGAGGAGGCGTTGCGCCGCGAGCTCGCCGACACCGAGGCGCGCGCCCAGCGCGCCCTCGCCGAGACCCGCGCCGAGCTACTCGCCGAGGTCGAGCGCAAGAACGCCGAGCTCACCCAGCTCAACGCCGACCTCGCCACCAGCCTGCGCGAGGTCAAGGTGCGCGACGACCAGTTCCGCACCGTCGCGCGCTGCGTGCCGGGCGTCGTCTACCTGGTGCGCCACGACTCCCGGCGCACGCCGCTCTTCCTGAGCGTCGCGGTGGAAGGCCTGACCGGCCATCGCGCCCCCGACTTCGTCGCCGGCAAGCTCTCGTGGGCCGAGCTGGTGCATCCCGAGGATCGCGACCGCGTGGTCGCGCGCATCGACTCGGCGATCGCGCAGCGCAAGCCGTTCGAGGCGACCTACCGGCTGCGCCACGCGGGCGGCGACTGGCGCTGGGTGGAGGAGCGCGGACGTGCCATCTTCGACGAGGACGAGGTGCGCTGCGTGGGAGGCACGATCTTCGACGTGACCGAGCGCCTGGAAGCCGAGCAGGAGCTCGAGCGCTTCCGCCAGCGGCAGCGCCCCTCCCCGCCCCGCACGTGACCACCCTTCCGATCCTGGTCGCCTTCGAGAGCCGCTTCGGCGCCACCGCCGAGGTGGCGCGCGTGGTCGCGGAGGAGCTCGCGGCGCGCGGGCTCGCCGTGAGCGTGCGGCGCGCCTCCGAGGTCGTCGACCCGTCGCCGTACGGCGCGGTGATCGTCGGCGCGCCGGTGTACTCGCGGCGCTGGCTCGCGGCCGCGTCGGAGTGGGTCCGCGCCCACGGCGAGGCGCTGCGCGGGCGCCCGCTGTGGTTCTTCGCGCTCGGCATCCGGGTGCCGGACGGCCCCCACGCCAACGAGCGCCACACGGTGCGGCTGCTGCGTCGGCTGCACCACCTCGTCCCCGGAGTGGAGCCGCGGCGGATCGGGCTCTTCGCGGGGAGCGTCGACCCCGCGATCGTGGGGCTGCGCGAGCAGCTCCAGCTCCGCGTCTTCAAGCCCAGGACCGGTGACTTTCGCGACTGGGCGAAGATCCGGGCGTGGGCGCGAAGCGTGGGTGACGAGCTCTGCGCGG
>CAYMQR010000771.1:0-2101 GCA_964392195.1 uncultured bacterium
GATGTTCGTCTGGAACGCGATCGCGTCGATCACGCCGATGATCTCGCTGATCTTCTTCGAGGAAGACGAGATGTCGTGCATGGTGCTCACCACCTGCCCGACGACCTCGCCCCCGCGCGTGGCCACCGCGCTCGCGCTGCCGGCGAGCTGGTTGGCCTGGCGGGCGTTCTCGGCGGACTGGCGCACCGTGCCCGAGAGCTGCTCCATGCTCGAGGCGGTCTCCTGCAGGCTCGAGGCCTGCTGCTCCGTGCGCGAGGACAGGTCCTGGTTCCCCTGCGCGATCTCCACCGAGGCCGTCGCGATGTGCTCCGTGCCCGAGCGCACCTCGCCCACGATGCGCCCGAGCGCGGCGACCATCTCGGCCTGGGAGTGGCGCAGCTCGCTGATCTCGTCGGTGGCCGCCGTGTCGGACACGGCCGACAGGTCCCCCTGCGCCACGCGCCGGGCGATCGCCACGGCCGAGGCGAGCGGGCGCGTGATGGTGCGCCCCAGGTACCAGGCGAGGAAGGTGCCCAGCAGCAGGGCCGCGAGCGAGACCCCGCCCACGATCCAGAGCGTGCGCTGCCCGGTCAGCGCGGCGCCTTCCACGCGCTCCAGGAGGCCGATCTGGATGATGTCGCCCAGCGCCTGCGAGGAGGCGACCGCGCGGTCGAGCGCCGGCAGCAGCTTCTCCTCGGCGACCTGCTCGGCCGCCGCCGACCTGTCCGCGGCCACCAGCTTGAAGACCTGGTCCACCGCCTTGATGAAGGCCGTGCGCGACTCCAGCATCTCCCCGAGCGCGAGCTTGCGCGGCTCGGTGTCGGCGAACTTCTCGAGCGCGGCGAGGTTCTGGCCCACCTGCTCCTTGTCGTTGGCGAAGTCCTTCAGGAGCTGCTCGCGCTCCGGGCCCTTCATCTTGACGATCGCGTAGGCGCGCAGGCCGTTGTGGGTCATGAGCGCCCGCGTCTCGAGCGCCACCTGCATGGCCTTCGCGTCGCGCGTGGAGATCTCGTGCGAGACGGCGCCCAGGTGCGCGATCTCGGCGAGCGACAGGCCCGCGATGAGGGCGAGCATCGCGAGGATGCCGCCGAAGCCCACCGCCAGGCGCGGTGCGATGCGAAGGCTCGAGAGCCTCGGGAAGGATGTCAGTTTCACGGTTCCTCGCTTTCGCGCCGGCCCTCAGGCCGCGGCGCGGTCCATGAGCGCCATGTCGGCGCTCGACATGAGTTTCTCGATGTCGACCAGGATCAGCATGCGTTCGCCGGCCGTGCCCAGCCCGTCGATGTGGCCCGAGTCGACGCCGGCGCTGAACTCCGGCGCCGGGCGGATCTGCGCCGGCGCGAGCTCGATCACGTCGGAGACGCTGTCGACCACCACGCCCACCACGCGCTGCGCGACGTTCAGGATGATCACCACGGTGAAGGCGTCGTACGTGGGCTCGCCCAGGCCGAACTTGATGCGCAGGTCGACGATCGGGACGATCGTGCCGCGCAGGTTCACCACGCCCTTGATGAAGCCGGGCGCGTTCGCGATGCGGGTCACCGATTCGTAGCCGCGGATCTCCTGCACCTTGAGGATGTCGATGCCGTACTCCTCGGCGCCCAGCCTGAAGCTGAGGAACTCGCGGTTCGCGGCGACCTTCAGGTCGTCCGGGTGTTCCATCCTGCCCATGGCCGTGCTCCCGGTGTGGCGATTCAGGCGGGCGCGAGGCCCGGTCCGCGCAGGCGGAAGCGCGCCACGACCGCGACCAGCTCGTGCGCCTGCGACTTGAGCGACTCGGAGGCGGCGGCGGTCTGCTCGACCAGCGCCGAGTTCTGCTGCGTGACGGCGTCCATCTGGCCCACCGCCTTGGTCACCTCGGCGATGCCCTCGCCCTGCTCGCGCGAGTCGAGCGCGATGCGTTCCATGAGCTGCGCGGCGCGCTCGACGGCGGCGACCACCTCGGCGATGGTGCCGGTGGTGTCGCGCACCTGGCGGGCGCCGCGGTCCACGTCCTGCACCGAAGCCTCGATGAGGCCCTTGATCTCGCGCGCCGCCGCGGCGCTGCGCTGCGCGAGCGTGCGCACTTCCGAGGCGACGACCGCGAAGCCCCGGCCCTGCTCGCCCGCGCGCGCGGCTTCCA
>CAYMQR010000772.1:0-2091 GCA_964392195.1 uncultured bacterium
CGGAAGACCGCGCCCGGAACGAAGTCGAGCGGCTCGCGGGCGGCGAGCCGCGCGACCAGCTCGGCGAAGCTGGCCTCGCCCTCGCCGCGGAACGCCACGTCCACGCCCGGCTCGGCGTCGAGGATGGACGCGGGGTCGTTGGTCGCGTGCGGACCGCCGACCACGATCGGCACGCCCGGCAGCTCCTCGCGCACCAGCCGCGCGGTCTCGAGCGCGAACGGCAGGTGGTCGGTGAACGGGTTGTTGATGCCGACCACGTCGGGGCGCGCGGCCCGCACCCGCTCGCGGATCCGCGCGTCGGAGGCGCCGAAGCGCAGCGTCGCGCCGCGCACGGGGCGGGCCGCGAGCTCCGGCTCGGCGAGGGCGTCGAAGACCTCCACGCCCACCCCGGCGCGCTCGAGCATCGCCGCCAGGTAGAGCGGCCCGAGCGGCAGCTCGAGGCGGGGTCCGTCGGGAAACGGCCGGTTCCGGAACACCGCCGGCGGGCGCAGGATCAGGGCGCGCGGGGTGTCGCCGCTCGGCATCTGCTTCACCGTGGGACCGATCGAGGTGGCTGCTCGAGGGCGCGGATCGGGTCGGCGATCGGGAGGGAAATCGAGCCTACCACGGCGGTGCGCCGGGTCCGGCCGTCCCGCCGGATTCGCGCGCGCCGCGATTGCACATCGCTCCGCCTTTGGTAGGATCGTCGCGCCCGCGATCGATCCACGGCCGTCCCGCCGGATCGCCGTCCTCCTCGAGCTCCCGATCCAGCCACCCGTGACCTTTCGCGTTCGCTTCTGGGGGGTGCGCGGCTCGCTGCCGACGCCCGGCGCGAGCACGGTCCGCTATGGCGGCAACACCTCGTGCGTCGAGGTCCGCGCCGGGCGCCGCGTGCTCGCCCTCGACGCGGGCACCGGCCTGGTCGGCCTCGGCCGCTCGCTCGAGCCGCGCCGCGCCCTCGAGGTGGACCTCCTCATGAGCCACCTCCACTGGGACCACATCCAGGGCTTTCCGTTCTTCGACCCGGCGTTCCGCGGCGACGCGCTGCTCAGGATCCACGGCTCGAGCCGCTTCACCGAGAGCTTCGAGGAGGCGTTCGCGGCGCAGATGGGCGGCGTCTACCACCCGGTGCCGTTCCGCTCGCTGCCGGCGAAGATCGAGTTCGTGTCGGTGCGCGACACCACGCGCCTCGACCTCGACGCCGAGGTCTCGGTCACCATGGCGGAGCTCGACCACCCCGGCGGCTCGATCGGCTACCGCATCGAGCACGCGGGCCGCTCGCTGGTCTACGCCACCGACCACGAGCACTTCTCGTTCGTCGATCCCACGCTGCTGGCGCTCGCCAGGGACGCCGACGTGCTGATCTACGACGCCATGTACACCGACGACGAATACGTCGGGAACGTCGGCATGCACCGGGTCGGGTGGGGCCACTCGACGTGGCAATACGCGGTGCGCACCGCGCGCGAGGCCGGCGTGGGCCGGCTCGTGCTCTTCCACCACGACCCGCTCCACGACGACGCCTTCCTCGACGGCATCGAGCGGCTCGCGCGCGCCGCGTTCCCGAACACCGCCGTGGCCGCGGAAGGCCTCGAGCTCGACCTGCTCGCGTGACCGCGCGTCCACCGCCCGCGTCGATCCTGTTCCTGCCGTACGACGTGCTGTCGTCGGTGACGCGCCAGCTCGAGCTCGGCGTCGAGCTGCGCGGGCGCGGCCACGACGTGCGCTTCGCGGGCGAGGGGCCGTTCCTCGACCTGGTCGCCGGCGCCGGCTTCCCGGTTGAGCCGCTGCCCAACCTGCGCGCCGACCGGCTGCTCGCGCACCTGAGGCCGCTGCGCGAGAGCCTGAGCGGCTTCGGCAAGGTGGCGGCGGGGATCTGGCGCGAGCTCGACCTCGCGCGTTACCTCGACGCCGAGCTCGAGCTGCTGCGCCGCCTCGCGCCGCAGGTGGTGATCAGCGAGGAGCGGCCCACCGCGCAGCTCTCGGCGCACATCGTCGGTGTCCCGCACGTGTCGTTGCGCAACTCGTACCGCACCGCCTACTCGTCGATCCCGATGATCGACGTGTCGGGGAGCCTGCTCGGGCGGCTGCACCCCGATCCGGTGGTGATCC
>CAYMQR010000773.1:0-2084 GCA_964392195.1 uncultured bacterium
GCGCTGCTTCCCCCCGACGCGCGCACCGGAATCGATCCCGACCCCGCGTCATGAACGTCGATCTCTTCCGACGTGTCGATCGCGTCGCCGGCGTGCCGCTGTGCGCCGCGCTGAGCGGCCTCGCGAAGCTCGGACGGCGACCCGCGCCGGGTGTGGCGACCTGGCCGCCGCGGCGGATCCTGCTCCTCAAGCTGCCCGAGCTCGGTAGCCACGTGCTGCTCCACCCGCTCCTCGAGCGGGCGCGCAGCCGCTGGCCCGACTGCGAGGTGTGGCTGCTGACGTTCGAGGAGAGCCGCGAAGTGGTCGAGCTCCTCGGCGCGATCCCGCGCGAGCGGGTGCTGACCATCTCCACCCGCCACCCGTGGAGCTTCGTCACGAGCGTGCTCGCGGCGCTGCGACGGGTGCGCGCGCTCGCCTTCGACGCGGTCCTCGACCTCGAGTTCTTCGCGCGCTTCTCGGCGATCCTCGCGTTCCTCTCCGGCGCCCGCGCGCGCGTGGGCTTCCACCGCTTCCACACCGAGGGTCTCTACCGCGGCGACCTGCTCACCCACCGCGTCGCCTACAACCCCTACCTGCACACCGCGCACGCGTTCCTGACGCTCCTCGAGGCCCTCGCCCACGACCCCACCGACGCGCCGATGGTGAAGTCCGAGGTGGCGAGCCTGCCGTTGCCGCTGCCGCGCTTCGTGCCGCGCGCGAGCGAGGCGCAGGCCATGCGCGAGCGCCTCGACGCGGCGGCGGGCAGCGCGATCCACGGCCAGCCGCTCTACCTCCTCAACCCCAACGCCAGCGAGCTGATCCCGATCCGCCGCTGGCCGTTCGAGCGTTACGTCGAGCTCGCCGAGCGGCTGCTCGCCGACCCCGCGGCGCGGGTGGCGCTGATCGGCGCACCCAGCGACCGGCCGTCCGCCAACGCGATCGCCGCGCGGGTGCCGGCGCCGCGCCTCCTCGACCTGACCGGCCAGACCACCATCCGCGAGCTGGTGACGCTCTTCACGATGGCGACCGCGCTCGTCACCAACGACAGCGGGCCCGCCCACTTCGCGAGCCTCACGAGCTTGCCCACCGTCACGCTGTTCGGCCCCGAGACGCCGGCCCTCTACGGCCCGCTCGGCACGCGCCAGACCAACCTCTACGCCAACCTCGCGTGCAGCCCTTGCGTGTCGGCCTCCAACCACCGCCAGAGTGCGTGCACGCGCGCGCGCTGCCTGGAAGCGATCACCGTGGATCAGGTGCTGGGCGCCCTCACCGCGCTCGGCGCCCGCGCGCCGGTCACGGCACAGCCGCCCACCGCACCCCGCATCCGCGCCGTGTCGTAGCGAAGCTCGCCCGCGACCTCTTCCGCTCTCATTGCCCCGCCCCATGGCGCTGTCGCTGATCCTGCCGACCTACGACGAGCGCGACAACGTCGTGCCCCTGCTCGAGCGCTGCGCGGCGGCGCTGGCCGGGATCGAGCACGAGGTGATCGTGGTGGACGACGCCTCGACCGACGGCACCGCGGAGGTCGCCCGCGCGTACGCCGCCCGCGCGCCCGCGGTGCGCGTGATCGTCCGCGAGCCGCCGCGCGGCCTCACCGCGTCGATCGCCCGCGGCGTCACCGAGGCGCGCCACGAGGTGATCGCGTGGATGGACGCCGACGGCTCGATGCCGCCCGAGCTCGTGCCGCGCCTCCTCGAGCCGATCGAGCGCGGCGAAGCGGATCTCGTCATCGGTTCGCGCTTCCTGCCAGGCGGTGGCATCAAGGGGCACAACCCGGCGGCGCCCCAGCTCGGCTGGCTCGGCGTGGCGCGGCGGCTGCGCGGCACCGAGGACTCGCTCCTCGCGGTGGCGCTCTCGAGCTTCGGTAACTGGCTGCTCAGGCGGCTCTTGAGCCGCGAGGTCACCGACTGGACGAGCGGCTTCATCGCGGTGCGCGCCGAGGTCACCCGCGCGATCCCGCTCGAGGGCGACTACGGCGAGTACTTCCTCGCGTTCGTGTACCGGGCGCTCGCCGCCGGCTACCGCGTGCGCGAGGTGCCCTACGTGATCGAGCCGCGGCTCTTCGGAGTCTCGAAGACCGGCGAAAACGCCCGCGAGTACGCGCA
>CAYMQR010000774.1:0-2077 GCA_964392195.1 uncultured bacterium
CACCCCCGAGTCCCTCGCTGCGCGCGTGCAGTGGCTCTGCCACCGGCCGTGAGCCGGGCCCCTTCGTGGCGCGAGGCGGCTCACCCTTCGATGCCCCATCCCGGGCCGGGTTGGCGATGACGAGGGAGGTTTCGCGATGAGCTCGATCGTGTTCGACACCAGCGACGTCGACCGCTGGGTGGGTGTGCCGCTCGGCGGGCGGACCCTGCGCGACCCCATCCACGTCAACGACGTGCGGCGCTGGTCGCAGGGCATGCAGAACCCCAACCCGCTCTACTTCGACGAGGACTTCGCCCGCGACAGCCGCTTCGGGAAGCTGGTGGCGCCGCAGTCGTTCGCGGTGTGCACCGACGACAGCCACGGCGCGGCGCCGTCGATCCAGGGCGCGATCCCCGGTTCGCACATGCTGTTCGGCGGCGACGAGTGGTGGTTCTTCGGGCCGCGCATCGAGCCGGGCGACCGCATCACCCGCGACCGCATGCTGTTCGACTACAAGGTCCGCGAGACTCGCTTCGCCGGGCCGACCATGTTCGCGCGCGGCGACACCACCTACATCAACCACGAGGGCGAGGTGGTCGCGAAGCAGCGCTCCACCTCGATCCGCTACCTCGCCGACGAGGCCAGCAAGCGCCGCGCAGCGGCGGCGAACGCCTCGGCCGAGGCGCCCGAGTGGAGCGACGACGAGCTCGCCGCGATCGAGGCGCGCAAGCTCGCCTACTACCGTACCTTCCTCGACCTCGGCCACCTGCGCCGGGTCGACGTGACGGTCGGCGAACGGCTGCCGCAGCGCGTGATCGGGCCGCACTCGATCGCCAGCTTCACCAGCGAGTGGCGCGCGTTCCTGCAGAACCTGTGGGGCGCCTTCCGCATCGACCCCGGCCCCACCTCGCTGCGCCAGGCGGGCTGGCTCACCGAGATGGACCGCGACGTCGAGAAGGCCAAGATCGACCCCACGCAGACCGATGGCCTCTATTACGGCCCGTCGCGCGGCCACGTGAACGACCGCTACGCCCAGCGCATCGGCATGCCGCGCGCCTACGGCTACGGCGCGTCGATGGGCTCGTGGATCCTCGACTACCTCGGCAACTGGGTCGGCGAGTGGGGCGAGGTCACCCACGCCAAGCTCGCCTACAAGGCGCCGGCGCTCTCCGGGGACGTGACGTTCCTCGACGCCACGGTCACGGCGCTCGGCGCCGACGCGCCCACCGGACAGCCGCTCGCCACGCTCGACGTGGTGATGAAGAACCAGCGCGACGAGGTGATGGCCGAGGGAGTCGCCGAGGTGCGCCTCCCCACCGCGGCCCTGCCCTCGCCGTGACCCGGACGCCGTGAGCGAGACCGCGTCGGCCCCGGCTGGTCTCGTGCGGCTCCAGCCGGACGAGCGCCGCTACACGGTGCCCGCCTTCCTCGACGACGTCGCGGATCGCCACGGCTCGCGGGTCGCGCTGCGGTTCGAGGGACGGGCGCTCACCTTCGCCGAGCTTCGCGCCGCGAGCCGCGCCGCCGCGCGGGCGCTGGTCGCGGCGGGGGTGGTCAAGGGCGCGCGAGTCGGCGTGCTCATGGCGAATCGCCCCGAATGGGTGATCGCCGCCTTCGGCGTGGCGCTCGCGGGCGGCGTGCTGGTGCCGGTCTCCACCTTCGCCACCGCCGCCGAGCGCGAGCACGTGTTGTGCCACGGCGACGTCTCGGTGCTCGTGCTCCAGACGTCGCTCCTCAGGCATCGCTACCTCGACGACCTCATCGAGTCGCACGGCGAGCTGAGCGCGGGCGCCGCCGGATCCATTCGCTCAGCCGCCTTGCCCTTCCTGCGCACCGTCGTCGCGCTCGGTCTCGACGCGCCCACCGGCGCCGTCGAGTCCTGGGAATCCTTTCTGGAACGTGGGCGCGACGTCGCCGAGGCGCTCGTCGACGCGTGCGCGGCGCAGGTCCACCCGCGCGACGAGGCGATGATCGTCTACACCTCGGGGTCGACCGCCGAGCCGAAGGGCGTCGTCCACGCCCACGAGGCCGCGGTGATCCAGAGCTGGCGCTTCGCCGAGCTCCTCGACCTCTCGCCGGCCGACGTGGTGTGGACGGC
>CAYMQR010000775.1:0-2066 GCA_964392195.1 uncultured bacterium
CGGGATGGTGGCGTCGTTCGGCATCGTGAGCGCGCTGGTGATCGAGATGACCTTCATCCCCGCGTGCCGGACGCTGCTGCCCGCGCCCAAGGCCGGCGAGGTCGCCGCCGAGCAGCACACCGGCATCCTCGAGCGCGTCCTCGAGCGCCTCGCCCACGCCCTGGTCCGCTCGCCGGCCAAGGTGCTGGCGATCTCGCTCGCGCTGCTCGGCTGCGTGGTGTGGGGAGCGTTCCGGGTCGAGGTCGAGAACTCGTACCGCGAGGCCTACCCGGTCGACGACCCGGTGCGGATCGACGACCAGCGCCTCGACGCGCTCTTCGGCGGGCTCAACACCTTCAACGTGCTGGTCACCGCGCCCGAGCGCGACGGGCTCTACGAGCCTGCGCTGCTGCGCCAGATCGACGGCCTCCAGCAGTACATCGCGAGCCTGCCGGGCGTGGGCCGCACCCAGTCGATCGTCGACTACGTCAAGCAGATGAACGTGGCGCTCAACGGCGGCGACGAGAGCTACCGCGTGATCCCCGACTCGCGCGAGGCGGTGGCGCAGCTCTTCCTGCTCTACTCGGGCGACCCCGACGACTTCGACGCAGTGGTCGACCACCCCTACCAGCGCGCGGTCGTGCGCGCCTTCGCCCGCGACGACCACGCCAAGTACTGCGACCAGGTCTTCCACGCCGCCAAGAGCTACGCGGACGGCCACTTCCCACCGGAGGTGAAGGTGGACGTGGCGGGCGGCGTGCTCGCGATCGGCAAGGCGGTGAACGACCTGGTGGTGCGCGAGAAGCTCCGCAACGCCATGGTGATCTGCGGCATCATCTGGCTGCTCGCGTCGCTGGTGCTGCGCTCGCCGGTCGCGGGCTTCCTGGTGCTCCTGCCGTCGATGGTGGCGGCTCTCGGCAACGTGGGCGTGATGGGGATCATCGGCTCGTGGCTCAACCTCGCCACCGCCACCATCACCGCGCTCACCATCTCGATCGGCGCCGACTACTCGATCTACTTCATCTTCCGTTACCGCGAGGAGCACCGCCGCAACCCCGACGTGCGGCAGGCGACGCTCGCCACCATGCTCACCGCCGGCAAGGCGATCTTCTTCGTCGCCTCGGCGATCGCCTCGGGCTCGGCGGTGATCTGCCTGTCGCGGCTCGCCTACCACCGTCAGCTCGGCGGCTACGTGGGGCTCAGCATGGTGACGTCGGCGCTCGCCGCGGTGACGATCGTGCCGGCGCTGATCATCCTGATCCGGCCCCGCTCCCTCGAGCGGGACGCGCGCGACGCGAGCTGACTCGACGCCGCGAAGGAGCGTGAGCGATGGAGCGGATCTTCCTCGGCACCGGCGCCGTCCTGGGCTTCCTCGGCGTCGCGCTCGGCGCCTTCGCGGCGCACGGGCTCAAGCAGCGGCTGCCGGTCGAGCTCCTGATCGTGTTCGAGACCGGCGTGCGCTACCACATGTACCACGCGCTGGCACTGCTCGCGGTCGGGCTCACGGTGGCGCGCGCGCCGTCCACCGCGCTGGTGGCGGCGGGGTGGCTCTTCGTCGCCGGGATCGCGATCTTCTCGGGGAGCCTCTACGCGCTCGCGATCTCGGGGGTGCGTGGGCTGGGCGCGATCACGCCGATCGGTGGAGTGGCGTTCCTGGCGGGGTGGATCGCGTTCGCGGTGGGTGCGTTCTCGGGGCCGCGGTGAGCCCCGCGCCCGCGCGGCGAAGCCGAGGCGCGCGCAAGAGCGGCCTCACGGTCCGCGAGGGCCGGCTCTACGGCCTCTTCGCGTTCGACATCGGCTGGGAGATCGACCTCGCGCGGCTGCGCGCCACCCTGGTCCCGCAGCGCGACGGCGGCACGGGGCGGCGCGCCGGGCCCGCGCTGGTGCAGTTCCACGCGCCACCGGTGGTGATCGACCTCGGCCCGCGGCGGCTGCCGTTCGCGGGTGCGGAGGTGGAGGCGCAGGCGAGCCTGCGCGCCCACGCGTTCGGCGCGGCGAGCGTGGTGTTCGAGGTCCCGCTCGTGAACCTCGGCCTCGAGCGCCTGACCGCGCTCACCGCCGAGCTCACCAGCACCGCGCCGTGGGAG
>CAYMQR010000776.1:0-2054 GCA_964392195.1 uncultured bacterium
CCTCGGCGCGGGTCCCGGGGGGGGCCACCCCCTAATCGACTCGACCAGCTCGTCGACGCGCCTCCGGCGCGTGCCTCTTTCAGCAGCCGGCTGACCCGCGTCCGCGCCGTTCGCCGCGCGGCGCGGTCAGCCGCCTGCCGGCGCCGCGGGCGCGGGCGTCGGTGGCGGGTTCCTGGCGAGCGCCAGCGCCTCGTCGATCACCTTGCGGAAGGTCTCCATGTCGAGGGCGCCCATGATGCCGCGCCCGTTGACGAAGATCGCCGGGGTCGACTCGATGCGGATCTCGGCGATGCCCTCGCGGACCTCGCGCCGCACCTGCTCGAGGATCGCGGGCTCGGCGATGCAGGCGTCGAGCGCCTTGCCGTCGACGCCGGCCTTCGCGCCGAGCTCGTCGATCTTCGCGTCGACGGTCTTGTCGTCGATCTCGCTCTGCTCGAGGAAGAGCCAGTCGTGCATCTCCCAGTAGCGGCCCTGGCGCGCGGCGCAGAGCGCCGCCGCCGCGGCCTTGCACGCACCCGGGTGCGGGTTCGCCCACGGGTTGCACGACGCGTCGAGCGGCACGTGCTTGAGTACCAGCCGGACCTGTCCCGGGTACTCGCGGACCAGCCGCTCCAGGACCGTCGCCGCCTTCTTGCAGTGCGGGCACAGGAAGTCGAAGTAGTCGACCACCGTCACCGGCGCGTCGGCGGCGCCGAGCGTGGGCTCGTCGCCGTGCACGACGACCGGCGCGGCTTCGAGGGCCTTCCACGTCGCCACGAACTCGTCGCGCCTGTGCTCGCGGCGCAGCGCCGCGCCGGCCGCGGCACCCGCCACCACCAGCGCCGCCACCGCGAGGGACGCGAACACCCAGCGCCTGGAGCGGATCGTCGCCCAGTCGCGCCGCAGGATCGCGAGCTGCTCGGAGACCGGGATCCCCGCGCCCACGGCGGCGGTCACCAGCAGGCCGAGGTTCACCGCGTAGAGCCCGATGCAGAAGAGGCACCAGTGGCGCAGCACGAAGTGCGAGACCCCGGCGAGGAACACCGAGTACGCCACCGAGCCCGCCGCCGCGACCGTGAGGTGCGAGAGCAAGGAGGGCACCAGCGACGGGCGCGCCGCGAGCGACCAGCCGCTCAGCACCAGGATCACCAGGTAGAGCCCCGCGCCGAGGGCCGAGATCGGGATCCCGAGCAGCTCGGCGTATTCGCTGGTGTTCACCACGTCGCAGTTGAGCGTGACGCTGACCGAGCACACGCTGCGCCCGCCGCTCGCGGCGGCGAAGTGGCGCACGGTGAGGTAGGTCGCGAGGCCGAGGCCGATCGCCGCGAGCAGGAACGCGGCGCGCAAGGCGGATCGCTGGCGCGGGTTCATGGGTACATCCGGTCCAGCAGGCGCGGGAACGGGATGGTCTCGCGGACGTGCGGGATGCCCGTGATCCACGCCACCGTGCGCTCCACCCCCAGCCCGAAGCCCGCGTGGGGCACGCTGCCGTAGCGGCGCAGGTCGAGGAACCACTTGAAGGTCTCTAGCGGCAGGCCGTGCTCGGCGATCCGCTCCTCGAGCGCCTCGAGGCTCTCCTCGCGGCAGCCCCCGCCGACGATCTCGCCGTAGCCCTCGGGCGCGATCATGTCGACGCACAGGGCGACCTCGGGGCGCTCGGGGTCGCGCTTCATGTAGAAGGCCTTCACCTGCGCGGGGTAGCGGTGCACCAGCACCGGCTTGTCGAACGACTGGCTGAGCAACGTCTCCTCGTCGGCGCCGAAGTCGTCGCCCCACTCGATGGTGCCGCCGGCCTTGCGGATGATCTCGACGGCCTCGTCGTACGAGATGCGCGGGAACGGCGCGCGGATGTTCTCGAGCTTGGCGAGGTCGCGCTCGAGGACCGCCAGGTCGTCACGGCAGCGCGCGAGCACCCGCCGCACCACGTGCTCGACCATGCCCTCCGCGAGCGCCATGTCGCCGTCGAGGTCGAGGAACGCCGCCTCGGGCTCGACCATCCAGAACTCCATGAGGTGGCGGCGGGTCTTCGACTTCTCGGCGCGGAAGGTCGGCCCGAAGCAGTAGACCTTGCCGAA
>CAYMQR010000777.1:0-2044 GCA_964392195.1 uncultured bacterium
TGCCGCCGTAGATCGACGAGCAGCCGGTGGCGTTCGCGACCACCATGCGGTCGCCGAAGAGCTGCGTCGCGAGCTTGATGTACGGCGTCTCGCCGCATCCGCTGCACGCGCTCGGGAACTCGAAGAGCGGCTGCTGGATCTGCTGCTGGCGGATCGAACCTTCCTTGATCAGCCTGCGGTCGAGCTCCGGCAGGCCCACGAAGAAGTCCCAGTTCCTCGACTCGGGCTCGCGCAGGGGCGCCTGCGGGTGCATGTTCAGCGCCTTGATCTTGTTGGCCGACTTGCTCCGCGCCGGGCAGATGTCGACGCAGATGGCGCAGCCGGTGCAGTCCTCGGGCGCGACCTGGATCGAGTAGCGCAGGCCGTCGAACTCCTTGTCCTTCGCCGCCATCGTCTTGAACGTGGGTGGCGCCGACGCCACCGACTCGGGCGGCACGACCTTGATTCGGATCACCGAGTGCGGGCAGACCATCGCGCACTTGCCGCACTGGATGCAGAGGTCCGGCTCCCACACCGGGATCTCGAGCGCGATGTTGCGCTTCTCCCAGCGCGACGTCGAGGTCGGGTAGGTGCCGTCGATCGGCATCGCGCTGACCGGAAGCTCGTCGCCCTTCCCCGCGATCACCTTGCCGAGCACGTCGCGCACGAAGTCGGGCGCGGCGACGGGAACCGGTAGCGGCTGCGGCTCGCCCGCCACCGAGCGGCCGGCGACGTCCACCTCGTGCATCTCCTCGAGCGCGCGCTCCACCGCGCGCTCGTTGCGCGTCACGATCTCCTCGCCCTGCACGCCGTAGTCCTTGCGGATGGCGTACTTGATGGCGTTCACCGCCTCGTCGCGCGGCAGCACCTCGGCGAGCGCGAAGAAGCAGGTCTGCATCACGGTGTTGATGCGCCCGCCGAGCCCGCACTCCTTCGCCACCTTGTAGGCGTCGATCACGTAGAAGCGGAGCTTCTTCGCGAGGATCGTCTCCTGGATCTCGCGCGGGAGCTTCTCCCACACCTCGGCCGGCCCGAACGGGCTGTTGAGGAGGAACGTCCCGCCCTCCACGACCGTGCCCAGCACCTCGTAGCGCTCGAGCAGCGGCCACTGGTGGCAGCCGACGAAGCCGGCCTGCTCGATCAGGTAGCTGCCGCGGATCGGCCGCGGCCCGAAGCGGAGGTGGGAGATGGTGACCGCGCCGGACTTCCGAGAGTCGTACACGAAGTAGCCCTGCGCGTACTCGTCGGTGCCCTCGCCGATGATCTTGATCGAGTTCTTGTTGGCGCCCACGGTGCCGTCGGATCCCAGCCCCCAGAACACCGCGCGGACCACGTCCGGCGGCTCGATCGACGCGCTCTTGTCGTAGTAGAGGCTGGTGTGGGTCACGTCGTCGTGGATCCCCACCGTGAAGTGGTTGCGCGGCCGCTCGGTGGCGAGGTGATCGAAGATCCCCATCACCATCGACGGCGTGTACTCCTTCGAGGACAGGCCGTACCGCCCGCCCACCAGCCTGGGCAGCGAGGTGCGCGCGCTCGCGTCGTCGTGGCCCGCTGCGTCCACGTGCTCGGCGAGCGCCGCGACGCAGTCGAGGTAGAGCGGCTCGCCGCCCGCGCCCGGCTCCTTGGTGCGATCGAGCACGGCGATGGCGCGCGCGCTGCGCGGCAGCGCCTCCACGAACCGGCGTCCGTCGAACGGCCGGTAGAGCCGGACCTTGACGATGCCGACGCGCTCCCCTTGCGCCACGAGATGGTCGACGGTCTCGTGCGTGGTCTCCGCACCCGAGCCCATCATCACGATCACCCGCTCCGCCTCGGGATGGCCGTGGTACTCGAAGAGCTTGTACTGGCGCCCCACCCGCTCGGCGAACCGATCCATCACGCGCTGGGTCGCGTCCGGGCACGCGTCGTAGAAGCGGTTCACCGTCTCGCGCGCCTGGAAGTACACGTCCGGGTTCTGCGCCGTCCCGCGCAGCACCGGGTGGTCGGGCGAGAGCTTGCGGGCGCGATGCGCCGCCACCGCCTCCTCGTCGATCAGGGCGCGAAGATCGTCGTCCTCGATGAGCTG
>CAYMQR010000778.1:0-2040 GCA_964392195.1 uncultured bacterium
TGATGACGATCACCGGCGTGGCGGGGTACTCGTGGTTGACGTGGACCATGAGCTGGGCGCCGTCGGTGCCCGGCATGATCAGGTCCGTGATCAAGAGGTCGTAGGTGTTCTTGGCGAGGCGCTCGATCGCCTCGTCGCCGCTCGCCACGGTCTCGACCCGGTAGCCGTCGCGCTCCAGCAGGAGCCGCAGGTTGCGCGCGAGCTGGACCTCGTCGTCGGCGAGCAGGATCCGCGCGCGCGGCTCGCTGCTGGCTCGGTTCGGGGACTGGCGGGCGGCGGCTGCGGGCATCGGGCGGGCTCGGCGCCCCGGTGCGGGCGCGGCGAGCCGTGACTCTCTATCACATGTAACCGAGCGCATGGAGCCGGGCGACCGTCTCCGGATCGAGCGCCTGGCCCGCCGGCGCCGCCGCGCCGGCGCGGCTCGCGGGGATCCGCGCCATCGGCTCGGCGAGCGCCTGCTGGAGGCGCGCCACCACCTCGGGGTGCGCGCTCGACACGTCGCGGGTCTCGCCGGGGTCGGCGGCGAGATCGAAGAGCGCGAGCGCGCCGTCGCCGTTCACGATCGCCTTCCAGTCGCCCTCGCGCGCCGCGAGCCACGAGCGGTCGAAGGGAGCGAGGTCGAGGCTCGGGTCGTTGGTGCGCAGGATGTCGAGGATCGGCCCGGGCGGCGGGTGCTCGGCGATCAGCACGCGCTCGGCCCGCCCCACCGGCGGCTCGGCGAGCAGGCTGCGCCCGCGCCGCCCCGGCGCCCCCGCCGCGCCGACGCCCGCGAGCCCCTCGAGGGTGGGCGCGACGTCGACCAGGCTCACCGGCGCCTCCACCACCTGCCCCGCGGGCACGCGCCCCGGAGCCACCACCACCAGCGGCACGTGGACCAGGCCCTGGTGGAGCGAGAACACGTGGCTCAAGAGCCCGTGGTCGCCGAGGTTCTCGCCGTGGTCGCCGACGATCGCGAGCACCACGTTGGCGAGCCCGCGGCGCGCGTCGAGGACCCGCACCAGCTCGGCGACGCGCTCGTCGAGGTAGCTGACCTGCGCGTCGTACAGATCGCGGAGGAGCCCGAAGTCGGCCTCGGTCATGGTCACGCGGCGCGCGAACCACCGGTACGGGTTCTGGTTGAGGCCGCGCAGCCGCGCGCGGGTGGTGCCGGGCGGCAGCCAGCGCGCCGAGCCGCGCTCGGGCCAGTTGGGATCGTGGAGCTCCATCAGGTTCACGAACAGGAACACCGGCTGCGCCGCGGCGCCCGCGCTCCCACCGCCGCCGCTCGCGTTGCCGGCGTCGCCGAGCCAGCGGTCGAGCTCGGCGATGGTGTCGGCGGCGCCCTCGTCGGGATCGACGCCGGTGGCGCGGCGCGCGGCCCGCACCAGCAGCAGCCGGTCCCAGGTGCCGCCGTGGCGGCGCCACATCGGGTGGAGCTCGTCGAAGCCGCGGTCGAGCCCCGCCACCGGCCCGATCCACGGGTTGTTGGTGAACGCGGCGGTGCGGTAGCCGGCGTCGCGGAAGACCTCGGCGAGGGTGCGCATCTCGGGGCGAAGCTGCATCCAGCCCCAGTCGGCGCCGTGGCGATGGGGCAGCTCGCCGGTGAAGAGCGTGCCGTGCGAGGGCAGCGTCCACGGCGCGGTGCTCATCGCCTGCGTGTAGAGCGCGCCGCGCGCGGCGAGCGCGGTGAGCTCGGGGCTGGTGGGGCGCGCCGCGCCGAGGGTGGAGAAGCGGTCGGCGCGCGCCGTGTCGAGGACCAGCAGCACCACGTCGGGCGTGCGCGTGCCGGCGCTCGGCGCGCTCGCCGCGCCGCCGCCCGCGGCGGCGGGCTGGCCGGCGGCGGTGATCGCGAGCGACGCCAGACACAGCACCGCGAGGCCGGCCCACCCCGCGCGCTCGCCGATCACCAGCGCGCGAACGCGGCGCGGCGACCTCGCGAACGCCGCCGCGAGCCGCCGGGCGGCGCGCGCCGCGAGCCACGCGGCGGCGGCGAGCGGCACCAGCGCCACGGCGTCGCCGGCGCCGACGGTGTCGAGCGGCCACAGCGCACCGGTGGCTCCA
>CAYMQR010000779.1:0-2039 GCA_964392195.1 uncultured bacterium
CCGTGCGCCTTGCGCCACACCGCGGCGGGGAGGTCGGGGAGGCTGGTCACGAAGCCCCACCACGAGAAGCTCCCCGAGTACGGGACCATCTCGGCGAGGTAGGCGAGCATGAGCGCCGCGTTCCACGCCACCGCGAGCGTGATCGCGGCCACCAGCCAGCGGCGATCGAGGCGCCGCGCCGGTCCGTCGAGGAACGCCGCGAGCGCCACCGCGAAGAACGCGAACAGGCAGATGAAGCCGCGGTGGCCGAAGCTGTGGCCGAGCCACCACTGCTCCCAGCTTGCGTTCGCCCACCACAAGAGCGCCGCCCACGCGGCGAGCGCGCGTCCCCACGCGGGCGCGCGCCGCAGCAGCTCGGGCAGCCCGGCGAGCGCGAGCACCAGGAGCGGGCTCCACGCCAGCAGCCCGTGCCGCGACGAGACCAGCACCGCGAGCAGCCTGGGCGCGAACAGGTGCGTGAAGCCCTCGCCCTCGTAGGCGTCGGCCCACCACGAGCCGTACACGATCCGCCACGCCACGAGCTGCGGCGCCAGTCCGGCGACCCAGCCCAGCGCGAGGCCCGCGAGGCGATCGCGCCGCCACGCGCCGTCGCGCCTCGCGTCCGACGCGAGCAGCACGAGCGGGACCGTCAGGAACAGCACCCCGGTGAGGCGCACCGTCGCTGCCAGCCCGGCGGCCGCTCCCGCCGCCGCCCACGCGCCGCGGCCGCCGCCGCGCCGCCACGCGCGCTCGGTGAGCCAGGCGGCGAGCGCGAGCGCGGAGAACGAGTCGAGGTGGGAGAGGAAGGGCTCGCGCACGAAGTAATAGAGGACGTTGGTGCCGGCGGCGAGGAGCGTCACCGACCAGCCCGCCGCCCACGGGCTCGCCACGCGCAGCGCCAGGCGGTGCGCCAGCACCAGGCCCGCGAAGCCCCATGCGATCGAGGCGAGCGCGAGCGCCGCCCGGTCGGCGACCGTCCAGCCCTCGTCGGCCTCCACGCCGGCCGCGCCCTGCGCGCGGTCGACGGCACGCGCCACCAGGTAGAACGGGGACGCGAGCAGCGACACGCCCACGCCGTACTTGTTGGGGCGGTGGCCGGTGGGCGTGCGCTGGTCGACGTCGGGCGCCTCGCCGGGATGGACGCGATCGATCTCGTCGGCGAAGTCGAGGTCGCCGTCGCCGACCAGGCTCCGCACCCACAGCGTGTAGCCCACGCCGTCGACGCCGTGGATCACCTTGCGCGCCGGGTCGATGCGCAGCGCGAGCACGAGGAAGAGCGCGGCGGCGAGCAGCGCGCCCCCCGCCCACGCCGCGTAGAGCGGCAGGTCGGCGCGCCACGGGCGCTCGTGCTGCTCGACGGCGGCCGCGCCGTCGCGGGCCTCGCGGGGTTCGCGCTCGCTGCCGTTCATTTCATCTTGAGCGGGCGTCCCGCCTCGATCTCGGCCAGCGCGTCGGCGGCGTCGCGATCTCCCGGCTCGACCCGCAGCGCGTCGCCGAGCTCGCGCACCGCGTCCTTGGTGCGGCCGGTCTGGTAGTAGACGTACGCGAGCGCCTTGTGCCCCGCCGCGTCCCAGAACCAGCGGTGCACGGACTCCAGGAACGCCTCCTCGGCCCTGGCGATGTCCCCTTGCAGGTAGTGGATGCGGCCGATGCGCAGGAACGTCTCCGGGTGCACCACCTTGCGCGCGGCGTTGGTCTGGAACACCGCGAGCGCCCGATCGTAATCCCTGCGCGCGAGGTGCACCTCGCCGATCTGGTACCACGCCGCCGCGGTCAGGCGGTCGTCGGGCGGCCGCGACTCCACCACCTCCTCGAGCTCGGCGAGCGCCTCGTCGTAGCGGCCCACCACGCGGTTCAGGCTGGCGCGGTCGATCCGGTACTCGGCCAGCCCCGGGTTGAGCGCCAGCGCGCGGTCGTAGTGGGCGAACGCCGCGTCGAGCTGGCCCACCTGCGCGAGCGCGGTCGCGAGGTTGCCGTGCGGGCGCGCCTTGTCGGGGCTCTTGGCGACGGTGTCGGTCCACAACGTGAGCGCCGACGACCACACGCGGTTGCGGGCCACG
>CAYMQR010000780.1:0-2038 GCA_964392195.1 uncultured bacterium
ACGGGCTGGCGATGCCAGCGTTCGCGCCGTATCGCGGCGCGATCGGGATCGAACGGCAGGAGCGCGCCCGCTCCGTCGGGCGCGAGCGATCGAGCGCGGTCACCGAGCGGAGGCGGCGACGAGCGGCCACAGCGCTTCGGTGTAGCGGTCGGCGATCACCCGATGGCCGGCGGGGCTCGGGTGCATCCACTCCCAGGCGAAGAGCGGCGCCTTGCCGCCCGGGCCTGCTCCCAGCCGCTCGAAGTCCGCTTCGAGGTCGACCAGCACCGCGCCGCTCGCCGCGGCCCAGGCGCGCACGGCCGGGTTGTGGACCCGCGTCAGGTAGCTCCGCCAGTCGTGGAGCGTCAGCACCGGCGCGCAGCTCGGGCTCGGGCAGCGCCAGTCCTCGAAGTCGTGCGGCACGGTGGTCACGACCAGCCGCCCGCCCCGCGCCGCCACCTCGGCGCGGATCGCGTCGTAGTGGCGGCGCGTTTGCTCCCAGCCCTCGACGAAGTCGTCGAAGATCGACGGCGCGGAGGCCGCGGTGTCGCTCGCCGCGCCGGCGCACGCTCGGGCCAGCGTCGCTCCGGATCGCCGCGCACCGAGCAGCGCCGCCCGCACCCCCTCGATCCGCGCCCGCTGCGCCGCGTCGGCGCGCGCCGCCTCGAACACCTCGCGGTGCCTCTCGAACCACGGCGAGAGCCGTCTGAGCTCGCCGATCCCGCGCGCCCCGTCCAGCACGTCCGCGACCACCGCTTCGACGCTCGCGCCGTCGCCGAGCCCCGCGTCGCCGTTGAACGGCGCGCAGCCGCCGAGGTCGTTCACCTCTTCGCCGAGGATCACGATGTCAGGCGCGAACCGCGTCCCGATCACGCGATGGAGTGCCTCCGAGTCCGCCGAGCCGCCACCCGCGAGGCCGAGGTTCAGGACCTCGAAGCGCAGCCCCACCCCTTCGCGCCTCGCCCGCTCCGCCAGCAGCCCCTCGAGCACGCCCGGCCACCCGATCTCCCACGGCGGCCCACCGGTGGTCGAGCCGCCGAGCGCCACGATCCGCACCACGCCCGGCCCGCCCCGCCCCTCGGCCACCACGCGCCCAGGCGGACCCACGAACCCCTGCGGCGTCGTCGTGAACCCCGACGACGGGCTCTCGCAGCCCGCCTTCCAGCAGAACCCCAGCCCGGCGCCGTAGCGCTCGGCGCAGTAATCCCCGCGAGCCTCGCAATGGACGATCAGCGACTCGCCCGGCGCCGGCACGCGCACCGGGCCGCGCGCGGCGCTCTGCTCGAGCGCGGCGCGGGTCCAGCGCCACTCGCTCCCCCACCACCGCACCGCCGCCAGCCCGGCGGCGCTCGCCACCAGCGCCGCCACCACCCGGAACGCCACCCGCCGCGGCCGCGACGGCACCCTCTCGTGGCCGCCCACTCCGCCGCCTGCCGCGCCGCTCACGCCCCGGCGCCGCGCTCCAGGATCGTCGGGTGGATCCAGCCCTCGTCCGCGCTCGGGTGGTCGAGGGTGTAGTGGAGGCCGCGGCTCTCCTTGCGCATGAGCGCCGAGCGGATGATCAGGTCGGCGACGATCGCGATGTTGCGCAGCTCGATCAGGTCGGCGGTCACCACCGAGTCCCAGTAGTAGGCGTGGATCTCTTCCCAGAGCAGGTCGATCCGCGCCTTGGCGCGCTTGAGCCGCTTGTCGGTGCGGACGATGCCGACGTAGTTCCACATGAAGCGGCGGATCTCTTCCCAGTTCTGCGTGACCACGACCGACTCGTCGCTGTCGACGGCGTTGCCGGGGTTCCAGCGCGGCGGCACCGGTCCCGTTCGCCGTGCCGGGTCACGCAGCCGGCGCTTCACCGCGTCCGCCGCGCGGTGCGCGAACACGATCGCCTCGAGCAGCGAGTTCGACGCCAGGCGGTTGGCGCCGTGCAGGCCCGTGTAGGCGACCTCGCCGGCGGCGAAGAGATCGCGCACCGACGTCTCGCCGTGAAGGTCGGTCATGACACCGCCGCACTGGTAGTGGGCGGCGGGCACCACGGGGATCGGCCCGGTGGTCATGTCGTAGC
>CAYMQR010000781.1:0-2035 GCA_964392195.1 uncultured bacterium
CCGTGCCGGGAAGCGGACCGCCGGAGGCGGTACCTCCGAACCGATCGACCCGAGCTCCGTTGACGGCTCGCGCTCCGCCCGCACATAGTGAACATCCGTTCCCATGCGGCGAACGAGCCCTGGCCATGGACGACCTCCTCGCCCGCCTCGAAGGTGACCTGGTGCGGATCCGCGCGCTCTACCGGCTGGCGCGCAAACGCGGCGTCGCGGGCGAGGAGCTCGCCGCCCTCGAGGCGCTCGGCAAGACCTTCCGCATCGAGCTCGACCGCTTCCGCTCCACCTGGGATCCGGCCGAGCGCAAGGAGGCGGTGCTCGCGGTGGGACGGATCCTCGGCCGCCTCGACGGCTGGGTCGCCACCCGCGGCGCGGAGTTCGGCGAGGTGTGGAAGCGGATCGAGCCAGCCAAGCGCCGCCCGGTGCGCCGCCCGCCGCTCGCCGCGCACTGAACGTTCGCGCCACGAACGGGCCTGGATCGCGGCGCGTGCCAGAGGCACGCCACGGGGCCTTCGGCCCCTGAGCTAGAGCGAGCCGCCTCAGGGGTGGGACCCGCCCGGATTCACTCCGGGCGGGCGGGGGGCTGGAACAGCCCCCCGAGAAAACTACTGTGGCACTTCCAGCAGCCGGTAGCTGCCCACCAGCGCGAACAGCACGTTGGTGATCCACGCCGACACCAGCGGCGACAGCCGCCCGGCGTGCCCGACCGCGATCGCGGTGCTCTGGATGAAGAAGTAGCTGACCGCCACCACCACCGCGAACGCCAGGCTCCGCACCAGCCCCGCGCCGCGCCCGCCCACCAGCGAGAACGGGATCGCCACCAGCGGCACCACGAAGCACACGAACGGGAACGCCAGCTTGTTGTGGAGGTCGACGCGGTAGCGGGTCGAGTCGTAGCCCAGGTCCTCGACCCGCGAGATGTAGCGCTCGAGCTCGCCGAACGACATGGTGTCGCTGTACTGACCCTCGGTGGAGCGGAAGTCCTCGAGCTTCCAGTCGAACTCACGGTCGAAGGTCCTGTGCTCGCGGATCCCGCCGGTGAGCAGGTTGCGCTCGACCACGTCGCTCAAGCGCCACTTGCCCGAGTCCTCGAGCCAGCGCGCCATGCGCGCGTCGAGGCGCCCGATCGGCTTGAAGTCGTCGTCGAGCCGGTAGACCGTGACGTTCTCGAGCACCCCGATCTCGGGGAAGAAGCGCTCGATGTGGATCATCTCGTGCTTGTCGCTCGTGCCCTGGAACCACACGTTCGGGTCGCCGGCGGGGCGCATCAGGTTGAGGCCCTTCACCTGCATCATGATCTGGCGCGCCGCGCCCTTGGTCCACGGCACCACGAGCTCGTTGATGCCCATGCACACGAAGCTGACGGAGAGGCCGATCACCGCCACCGGCAGCACGATCGCGCGGTAGAGGCTCACGCCGCCCGCCTTCATTGCGGTGATCTCGTTGAGCTGCGAGAGGCGGCCGATCGCCACCGAGGTGGCGACCAGCATCGCCACCGGGATCATCTCGAAGACCAGCTCCGGGACCCGGTAGAGGAAGAAGAGCGCCGTGGTGTGGAAGGGGATGCCGCGCTGGGTGAACGAGTCGACGCGCTCCAGGAAGTCCACCATCACGAACAGGATGAGGAACGCCAGGAAGCACAGTGCCAGCACCCGCAGGAACTGGCTGGTCACGTAGCGAGTCAGGACGCGCATCGGCCCGCAACATAGCGAGACGCCGTGCGGCGCGTCTGCAAACGCGGCGGGCGCAGGAGGCCGGCGGGGGCCCTGGGTGCGGCGCGCATCGGGCAATCCGGCTCTTACCTCTTCCTCTTCATCTTCCTCTTCATCTCGATCTCGCTCCGGCTCTCCGGTCTCGACGAGATGACGGATCGAACGCTGCGGCCGTCGACGAAGCGACGGCCCTCCAGCCGATTCGATCCTCTACCGGCGCGCGCTCGAGCTCGTCGAGCTCACGCGCGAGATCCTCGCCGAACATCCACACGACAACGGCTTCCTCGCCGATCAGCTCCGGCGCGCGGCGGCAAGCGTGGTGCTCAACT
>CAYMQR010000782.1:0-2030 GCA_964392195.1 uncultured bacterium
GGTGGCGCTCGTGGTGCTGACTCGAGCGCTCCGCGAGCCGACCGCCACGCGCATGGCGGGCGCCGGGCTGGCGCTGGGATGCTTGCCGCTGGTCCACGTCCGGGCGCTCGCGGTGGTGCTCGGCGCCGTGCTCGGCGTGGTGGCGTGGGCGCTCGGCCGGGCGAAGCGCGGCGAGCCCGGGGTGGCGAGGATGGTGGCGCCGCTCGCGGTCGCGCTGGTGGCCGGTCTCGCCGCCGCGTGGCTGGGCTCGCGCTGGACCGCGTCCGCTCAACCGCTGGTGCTCGAGTCGATGGTGCGGTCGCGGAGGCTCGGCCACATCGCGGACCGCGCGCTCGGATCCTTCGCCCTGCGCCTGCCGTGCGTGCTCGCCGGCCAGGCGCTCTACCTGGGGCTCTCCACCTTCGGGCTCGCGTGGCTCGCGATCCGCGAGGCGTGGCGTGAAGCGCGCGGGCTCGGCGCCGGGCCGCCCGACGGCCAAAGCCACTCCGACCGCGAGGCCGCGCGCGCGCTCGCGATCGCGGTGGTGGGCGGCGTGCTCGCGACCTGGGCGATGTCGTCGCTGTTCTTCAACAGCGGCATGCGGCGCCTCGACCAGGCGCTCAACGGCCGCTATCTCGAGGCGCTCGCCGTGCCGCTGCTGGTGCTCGCCTTCGCCTCGATCCTCCGCGGCGAGCGCCGGAGCGGCGGCGCCGCGCGACGGGCCGCTCTCGGCGCCGCGCTGGTGACCGCGGGCTTCGGCGTGGTGGCGACGCGGGTAGGGCGCTTCGTGCCGCTCGATCACGGCTTCAACCCGGCGACGGTGCTCGCGCTCTACCCGTGGCTCGGGGGCGCCGCAACGCCGAGTGTGTGGCGGCTGACCGGCATCGGCGTGGCCGCGACCGCGCTCGGCGCGGCGCTCGCGGTGGCGCGCCCGCGCCTGGCGCTCGCGCTGTGGATCGCGTGGTCGTTGGTGAGCTCGGTGTGGGTCTCTCGCGGTTACTTCGTGCCGGGCTCACGCGCGCGCGCCGAGGAGCGGGTGGTGGTCGACGCCCTCGGCGCTCTCGAACGAGCGGCGCCCGTGGCGGAGTGCATCGGCCTCGACCACCCGTCGTGGTCGCCGTGGCACGCCCACTCCCATTCGTACCTGCTGCCCGGCCAGCGCTTCGCGGTCTTCGACTCCCGGGAGCGGGGCGCGCCGTGCTCGGAGCTGGTGGTGAGCGCCAACCGGGAGCTCGCGGCGGCGTATCCGGGAGCGCGGGTGGTCGCGCGCGAGAAGGGCGATGCCGACCGGCTGTGGGTCTTGCCGGGGCCGCTCCAGGCCCGCCTCGACGGCGCGGGCTTCCTCGAACCGGCGAGCTGGGGCGTGCTGCCGCCCGCGGCCGCGCGCTCCGAGCTCTCGTGGGTGCAGACCCCCACGGGGCGCCGGGTGCGCGTCACCCACCGCGGGGACGCGAGCCCGTGGCTGGCACCAGCCGAGCTCGGTCGCGTGGACGGCGCGATCCGGGTCGGCGTCCGGTGGTTCCGCGCGGGCGCGGGGCCGCGTCCGGTGGGCGAGTCGCGTCTCGACCTGCCGCACGCCCTGCTGCCGGGCGCCGCGGTCGAGCTCGCGCTGGCGGTGCCGCCGAGCGACCTCGCCCTCGCGCCGGGCGACTACCACGTGGCGATCGGCCCCCTGCAGGAGGGCATCCGGTGGTTCCACGACACCGGCGACGCGCTCCTCGAGGGCGACGTCACGATCGGCGCGCGTTGACCTCCGACACCTGATCGTTGAGCGTCCAGAAGTCGTAGAGCAGCCCCAATCCGAAGAATCCCACGGTGCACGCCCACAGGATCCCCGTCAGCCACTTGCCCATGTACATGCGGTGGACGCCGAAGACGCCCAGGAACGTGAGCAGGATCCACGCGAGGTTGTAGTCGACGTTGCCGGGCGCGAAGCGGAGGTCGGCGGCGCGGTCCATCGACGGGATCAGGAACAGGTCGACGATCCAGCCGACGCCCAGCAACCCGAGCGTGAAGAAGTAGATCGTCCCCGAGATCGGCCGGCCGTAATA
>CAYMQR010000783.1:0-2026 GCA_964392195.1 uncultured bacterium
ACGGACACCGCGCCCTTCTCGCTCACCTTGAGCGACGTCCCCTTCTCGGTGCGGCGCTTGAGCGCCTCGTTCTCGGCGCGCAGCCGCTCGAGCTCGGCCTTCACGTCCTCGCTCTGGTCCGACATGGCTTCCTCCGGCGTTCGGCGGCGGGAAGCGCCGCGCGGTCGGTGTGGATCGATGGGGGTTGTGCTAGAGGAGCCTTCCATGAATCGCGACGGAGCGGAAACGACGCGGCCAGGCTTCCGCGCGAAGCACGGCCGTCTGCTCGCCGCGTCCGCGCTCGCCGCCGTCCTGACCTTCGCCGCGGCGGGCTGCAGCAATGGTGGCAGCGACGGCGTCGTCCGCAACCCGGTCGCGGTCTCGATCGGGGACGACAGCTACCGCCTCTCGTTCGATGCCGCGCTCGTCACGATGCGCCTCGTGCGCGGCCCCGACACCCTCCTCGAACTCGGCCCCGCCGCCTTCGCCCTCGGCACCGTCGATCGCCTCAACGACCAGCTCAACTACGACCCGTACTGGCTCGACAGCCCGCTCTACCAGCCGGAAGGGCTCACCTGGCTCACTCCGGCGAGCGCCGCGATCACGGCCAGCGACACCAACCGGAGCTTCGCCGCCGAGCTCACCTACGCGGACGGCACCACCGCCACGCTCACCGTCACCGCGAGCGCCGCGGGCCGGTTCTCCGCCAAGCTCGTGCCGCACGCGGCCGCGCGGCCGGTCGCGTTCCTCAGGCTCGCGCCGCGCGTCGACCCGCTCGAGGCCTTCTACGGCCTCGGCGAGCACTACGACACCGTGAACCAGCGCGGGCGGGTCCGCGCCATGCAGCTCGAGCCGAGCCTGCGCTTCGAGAGCTACTACAACGAGGCGCACGTGCCGATCCCGTTCGTGATCGGCACCCGCGGCTGGGGACTCTTCGTCGAGGACCGCCACCCGGGCTCGTTCGACGTGGCGGCCAAGACCGACGACCGCATCGAGGCCACCTTCGGCACGGCAGCGGACTCGCCAAATGGCCTCGCCTTCCACGTCTTCGCCGCCGCGCACCCGCTCGACGTCACCAAGCACTACTACGACGTCACCGGTTATCCACGGCTGCCGGCGCCGTGGGCGCTCGGCCCGTGGCTGTGGCGCGACGAGAACCGCGACCAGGCCGAGGTGGAGCGCGACGCCAACACGCTGCGTGACCTCGACATCGCCACCAGCGCGATCTGGATCGACCGCCCCTACGCCACCGGCGTGAACACCTTCGACTTCAACGCGCCCCAGTTCCCCGACCCCGCCGCGATGATCGGCACGCTCCACGCGCTCGGCTTCCGCACCGCGCTCTGGCACACGCCCTACCTCGACGAGGAAGACCCGTCCACCGCAGCGCTGCGCGCCTACGCCACCAGCCACGGCTTCTACCCGCCGCGCACGGGCCTGCTCTTCAACGGCTGGGGACGGCCGATCGACCTCACCAACCCCGACGCGTTCGCGTGGTGGCAGAGCCTGATCCGCCGCTACACCGACGCGGGCGTGGAAGGTTTCAAGCTCGACTACGGCGAGGACGTGGTGCCCGGCGCGCTCGGGATCCGCGACAAGTGGAACTTCGCCGACGGCAGCGACGAGCGCACCATGCACGCCGCGTTTCAGCTCACCTATCACCAGGTGTACGCCGAGACGCTGCCCGCCTCCGGCGGCTTCCTGCTGGCCCGCCACTCGACCTACGGCGACCAGACCAACGTCAGCGTGATCTGGCCCGGCGACCTCGACGCCACCTTCGCCAAGCAGGGCGATACCGCCACCGACCGCGACGGCGAGCGCTACAGCTCGGTGGGCGGGCTGCCGGCGTCGATGATCGCGGGGCTCACGCTCGGCCCGTCGGGCTTCCCGTTCTACGGCTCGGACACCGGCGGCTACCGCCACTCGCCGCCCGACAAGGAGCTCTTCACCCGCTGGTTCGAGCAGACCGCGCTCTCGAGCGTGATGCAGGTCGGCACCAGCACCAACGACGTCGCGTGGGAGCCCACTCCCGAGAACGGCTTCGACG
>CAYMQR010000784.1:0-2026 GCA_964392195.1 uncultured bacterium
AGCGGCTGCGCCATCCGCTGCTGCGCGGCCCCGACGGCACGCTCTCGGCCACGAGCTGGGACGAGGCGCTCGCCGCCGCCGCGCGCGGGCTGAAGCCGATCCTCGACCAGCACGGCCCCAACTCGGTCGGCGTCTACTTCGGCAACCCGCTCGCGTTCAACGCGCTCGGCAGCTTCGCGCTGCTCGGCTTCCTCACGGCGCTCGACTCGCGCAACGTGTTCAGCGCCGGCAGCCAGGACTGCAACAACAAGTTCGCGGCCGCGAAGGTGATCCACGGCAGCCCGATGATCCACCCGGTGCCGGACTTCGCGAACACCGAGCTCGCGGTGATGTTCGGCTCGAACCCGATGGTGAGCCAGGCGAGCTTCGTGCACCTCGAGGGCGGCTCACTGGTCTTCGACGACATCGTGAAGCGCGGCGGCGACGTGATCTGGATCGACCCGCGCAAGAGCGAGAGCGCCGAGCGCTGCGGCGAGCACCTGCCGATCCGCCCCGGCACCGACCTGTGGCTGATCCTGGCACTCCTCCACCAGCTCGCGCAGACGGCCCCCGCGAAGCGCCTCATCGACCGCCGCGTGACGGGCCTCGACGAGCTGCTCACCGCCGCCGCCGACGTGTCGATCGAGCGCGCCGCCGCGCGCACCGGCACCCCGGCCGAGCGCATCACCGCGCTGGTCGATCGCATCGCGCGCGCCAAGAGCGTCGCGTTCCACCTCTCGGTGGGCGTCAACCAGAGCGGCTTCGGCACGCTCGCGTGCACCGCGCTGCAGGCGCTCTCCTTCATCACCGGCAACCTCGACGCGGTGGGTGGCTCGCTCTTCCACCCGGCGGCGCTGATGCTGGCGAAGGCCTATCGCTCGGCGGGCCTCGACCGCGAGCTGTGGAGCCGCATCGGCCGCTTCCCGAGCGTCATGGGCACGCTGCCGGGCGGCATCCTCGCCGACGAGATCCTCACCGTCGGGCCCGAGCAGATCCGCGCGATGATCGTGATCGCCGGCAACCCGGTCACCTCCATCCCGGGCGGCGAGCGGCTGCTGCAGGCGTTCAAGCAGCTCGAGTACCTGGTGTGCGTCGATCACTTCGAGAACGACACCGGGCGCCTCGCCGACGTGCTGCTGCCATCGACCACCTGGCTCGAGCGCTGGGACTTCGCGACCACCACGGTGCCGTTCCAGACCACACCGCTGGTGCAGGTCGCGGGCGCCGCGACCGCGCCACCGGGCGAGGCGCGTCACGACGCGGTGATCCTCTCCGACCTCGCCCGCGCCGTGGGCCTCACCGCCAGGACGAGCTGGCCCGCGCGCCTCGCCGGGAGCCGGCTGCTGCCCACGCCGCGCTACGGGCTGCGCGGCCTGAAGCCGAAGCCGGGCAAGTACCTCGGCCGCGGCCCGCTCACCCCCGGTCACCAGCTGCGCTTCTGGGACCCGAGCTTCACCGACGACCTCGAGCGCCTCGAGCAGGTGAGCGGCGTGCCGGCGCCGGGCGAGTTCGTGCTGCTCACGCGCCGCCGCCGCCTCGGCCACAACAGCTGGATCCACGGCGGCACCCACGACGGCGAGCCCGAGCGCGTGGCGTGGCTCGGCGCGGTCGACCTCGCGGCGCTCGGCGTCGCCGAGGGCGAGAGCGTGGTGGTCGAGACCGCGGCCGGCCGCCTCACGCTCGAGGCGCGCGTCGCCGAGGGCCTCGCACCCTCCACGATCGTGATCCCCCACGGGCTGCCGGGCGCCAACGTGAACGCGCTCATCCCGAGCGGGCCCGACGCGATCGAGTGGCTCTCCGGCCAGCACGTGATGACCGGCATCCCGGTCAAAGTGCGCGCAGCCTCGGCCGCAGCGGCGGCGTGAGCTCGGGTTCTGGCGGGGGACGAGCCCCCGCGCTACGGGTGCTCGGCGACGCACCGGACGCGCGCGCGCCGCGGTGGGTGCCGTGGGCGCTCGCGGCGGTGGTGCTCGCGACGCGGCTGCCGTACCTCGCACACGCCTACACGGAGGTGGACGAGTACCAGTTCGGCGCGGCCCTCGACGAA
>CAYMQR010000785.1:0-2025 GCA_964392195.1 uncultured bacterium
CGCCTTGAAGGGAACCGTCTCGCGCTCGTGGCAGCGTCCGGCGAGCACCAAGAGCTCCGCCTCGCCGCGCGCGAGCCGTTCGAGGAGCTCGCGGACCAGCGCGGTCTTCCCGATCCCGGACGCGCCGCGGATCCGCACACCTCGGGCACGCCCGTGGTCCCGGACCGCGCTCCACGCCTCCACCAGGCTCGCGAGCTCGCGCTCACGCCCCACGAACGACTCGACGCTCGCCCGCGGCGCTCCCGACGTGCTCGGCGGCGAGCCGACGGCGAGCGCGCGCCGCAGCTCGGCCACGCCGGGCCGCGCCATCGGATCGCGCGCCATCAGGCGATGCGCCAGCGCATCGAGGTCGGCGGGCACCCGCTCGCGACGGTCGGATGCACGAGGCGCCTCGGGCCTGAGCTTCGCGAGCACGACCTCGGCGAAGCGGCCCTCGAAGGCCGGCTCGCCGGTGATCGCCTCGAACAGCACCGCGCCGACCGCGTACCAGTCCGCCGCCGCCGTGATCGCACCGCCCTCGAAGTGCTCCGGGGCCATGTAGACCGGTGTGCCGCTCAACCCGGCGACCGCTTCGCGCCGGCGCTCGTTGGCCGCCAGACGGGTGACGAGCCCGAAGTCGAGGAGCACCACCCTCCCCTCACCCGTGACCAGCACGTTCGCGGGCTTGATGTCGCGGTGGAGCTTGCCGGCGGTGTGGACCGCGGCGACCGCCTCCACGAGCTGGGCCAGGACCGCGCGGACCTCGCGCGGATCGCGCCCCGCGAGGTAGTCGGTGATCGGCACGCCGTCGACGAGCTCCATCGCGATCCACCACGACCCGCCGTCGCCCAGCAGCTCGTGGAGCCGCACCAGGTTCGGGTGGACGAGCTCGACGAGCTCGCGGAACTCGCGCTTGAGGCGGAGCAGGCCGTCGGGATCGAACCCCCGCAGGGTCTTGACCGCGACTGCCTCGCGGCGCTCGCGGTCGAAGGCGTGGTACACGATCCCCATGCCGCCCTCGCCCAGCGCGCGGATCAGCTCGAAGCGGTGGCCGAGCACGTCACCCGGTCGCACGGTGCGCTCGCGATCGTCGGGGGCTCACCATCACCGGCCCAGCAGAGCACGATTCGAGCCCGCTCGCATGCACCGGCCTGCCCCGAGCCACGCCCCGTGAGCGCGACCGACGAGCCCACGGTCGCCGCGAGCCGCGCGCTCGACGCGGCGGCCGCCATCGACGCCCGGTTCCGGGCGAGCGACCGCGACGCGCTCGGCCTCCTCTACGATCTGACCCGCGATCTCGCGCGACCACACGACGTGCCGGCCCTCGCTTCCCACTCCGCCACGCGGCTCTTCGCGGCGTTCCCCCGCGCCACCCACGTGACGCTGTTCCGCCTCGACTCCGGCGGCGAGCCAGTACCCGCGCACCGGCAGGCGCGCGACGGCGTGCCCGCGGCCGACGAGCCGTACTCCATGAGCCGCAGCATCGTGGCGCGGGCGGTGGCGCAGCGCGAGGCGCTACTGGTCGCCGACGCTCCGAGCGCGTTCGGCGACTCGTCGTCGGTGGCCGCGGCCCGCATCCACGCGACGATCTGCGTCCCGCTCTTCGGTCGGGACGGGCTCACCGGGCTGCTCCAGGTCGACAACCGCCATCCGGTCGGAACGTTCTCCGAGCGCGACCTCGAGATCGTCGCGCTGTTCGCGGCGCAGCTCGCGGTCGTCCTCGACAACACCGTGCTGCGCGAGCGCCTCGCGCTCGCCGAGCAGCGCCTGCGGCGCGACAACGAGTGGCTGCGCGAATCGCTCGAGACCACCCTGCTCGCCGACTCGCGCGCGATGCGCGACGTCCATCGCAAGGTCGAGCTCGCCGCCCGCGAGCGCTTACCGCTGCTGCTCCTCGGCGAGACCGGGACCGGCAAGGAGGTCGTCGCGCGCACCGTCCACGCCGCCGGCCAGCGTCGCGAGGGGCCGTTCGTGGCGGTGAACTGCGCGGCGCTGCCGCGCGAGCTCGTCGAGTCGGAGCTCTTCGGCCACGCCCGCGGCGCCTTC
>CAYMQR010000786.1:0-2020 GCA_964392195.1 uncultured bacterium
CCAGCGACGACGGTGGCGTGCTCTACGTGAACGTGACTCCCGGCACCTATCGGCTCACCGCGCACAAATCCGGCGTGCGCTTCCGCGACGTGACGCTGACGTGTCGCGCCGGGGTCGTGGTGAACGCGGCTCCGCCGTGGGGCCTGCAGGCGTTGCCGTAGATGAACGCGCGGCGCCGGGCGGGCTGGGCCGCGCTAGCGCTCGTCGTGGTGGGCGCGACGCGCGGCGACGCGCGTCCCACACACGGTCCGATCGAGCCGCTCGAGCCGGGCGTCGAGCTCGACGGGCTGCGCTACCTACCGCTCGAGATCGGCCGCACCGCCACGTTCCACGACGGCGCGGGAAACCGTTATCGGCAGATCGTCACGTCTCCGTCGCCGCTGCTCGCCGCCGACCAGAAGATCCGCGATCGGCTGCGCCGGCGGCTGGTCTACGAGATGCCCACGAACGGCACGACCCGGCTGATCGAGCGGCGGATCCTCGAGATCGATCCGGCGCGCGGCGTGATCGCGCGGCCGGACCAGGCCGAGGCGGATGGCGGGCGAGGCGCCGAGAAGAGCACGCGCGGTCGCAAGCCGGCAGCCGCGCCCGAGCGGTACCTCGAGCTACCGGCGCGGCTCGCCATGGGGACCAGCTGGGTCGCGGACGGGATCGAGCACCGCTTCCAGGGAGTCGCCGACGTGGACGTCGAGGCGGGCTCGTTCCAGCGTTGCGCCGTGATCGACGCCAAGGAGGCGCGGGGGCTCGCGAACGGCGACAAGGCGGACATGCGTTCGTTCTACTGTCCCAGCGTGGGCGAGGTGGCGGTGCTCATCATGGTCGATGGTACGTGGCGGCCGGCGGTGGAGCTCGAGCAGGTGACGTCGACGCCGAGCGCGGGCGCGCCGCCGTGAGGTTGCGCCGCCTCGGGGTGGCGGGCCTGGCAGTCGCCACGGCGGTGAGCTGTGGTGACGGCGGCCGATCCGTCCCTCCGCTCGTCGCGATCGACTCCGCGGAGCTGCGGGTGGAGATCGACACCGCGGCGGCGCGGCTCCGGGTGATCGGCGCCGACGGCACCGAGCTCCTGGTCGAGCAGCCGCCCGATCGCGCGACCCCGGAGAAGGGCGGCGCCGCGCTCCGCGACCTGCGCATCAGCGACACCACCACGTTCTCCGGGTGGTTCTTCCCGCGCACCGAGCTCGGCCCGCGGCGCCGCGTGCTCGCGGCGCGCTCGGCGCGCGTCGCCGCCGACGGCTCGAGCGCGGTGGTGGTCTGGGAGACCGAGGACCCTGCGCGCTCCCTCAGGCTCGAAGCCGCCATCGCCGCGCCCGGTGTCGCGACGATCGGGTATGCGGTGGATCCGCCGCCCGCGCCCGCCGACGCGGTCTCGCCGACGGTCGCGCTCTCCGAGACGTTGCGCTCTGTGCCCGGCGAGCGGTTCTACGGCATGGGCGAGCGCTTCAGCGGCCCCGAGCACAGCGGCAAGCGCCTCGAGAACTGGACGCAGGAGGGGGCGTTCATGCTCGGCGACGATCCGGTGGCCGAGCTCCTCGGCCCGTTCCCGCACCCCACCACCTACTTCCCGATGCCGTTCTATCTATCGACGAGCGGCTACGCGCTCTCCCTCGACGGCACCGCCTACTCGACGTTCGACTTCGGCGCCTCGGACGCGAGCGAGGTGCGGATCGAGGCGTGGGGCGGCGCGCTCACCTACACGGTGTTCGTCGGCGCCAACCCCAAGGAGATCCTGACCCGCGCGGCGCAGGCGCTCGGCCTGCCCAGGCCGATCCCGCGCTGGGCCTTCGCGCCGTGGAACGACGCGGTGGGCGGCCAGGAGGAGGTGCGGCGGGTCGCGAAGGTGCTGCGCGACAACCACGTGCCCTCGAGCGTGATCTGGACCGAGGACTGGGCCGGCGCACTCGCCGATCCCGTGCAGCTCTTCCCCACCGCCGACGCCACCATCGACCGCGCGCTCTACCCGGACATCGAGGAGGTGGCCGCCGAGCTGCACGCGGCGGGCTTCAAGTTCTTCTCGTACTAC
>CAYMQR010000787.1:0-2014 GCA_964392195.1 uncultured bacterium
GGTCGGCCAGTCGCATGACCTCGATGACTTCACGGCGGCGCTGAAGACGATCGGCAACCCGGTCTTCCACACCCTCGCCGCCGATCGCTCGGGCGACGCCTTTTATGGTGAGGTCTCGGCGGTCCCGCACGTGACGCAGCCGCAGCTCGAGTCGTGCACCGCGAGCCTGGTCGGCCAGGTGCTCGCGCGCGCCACCTCCAACGCGATCCTCGCGCTCGACGGCTCCACGTCCGCGTGCGAGTGGGGCGAGGACGCCGACTCACCACCCGGCTCGAACCTCTTCGGCTACGCGTCGCGCCCGGTGCTGCGCACCACGGACTACGTGGCCAACGGCAACAACAGCTACTGGATCGCCGACCCCGCGCGACCGCTCACCGGCTACCCGCTGGTGATGGGTTGGACGCAGTGGGAGAACTCGCCGCAGAGCCTGCGCGCGCGGATGGGCCACGTGCTCGTCGCGGCGCGGAAGGACGGGAGCGACGGGCAGGGGGCCGAGCGCGGCTTCGACCTGCCCGCGCTGCAAGGGCTCATGTACGCGAACCGTGTGCTCGGCGCCGAGATCGCGCTCGACGACGTCCTCGCCATCTGCGACGGAGCGGCGTCCGGCGGCGGCGCGGCGGACCCCGACGTCACCGCCAAGGCGATCGCCGCCTGCGACGTGCTGCGCGGCTGGGATCGCCACGTCGATCTCGCGAGCCGCGGCGCCCAGGTGTGGACCGAGTTCTGGCGCGGGATGGAAGCCGAGCGCGGCGACGACTTCCAGGGCGTGGTGCGCGACGGCGAGCTCTGGAAGGTGGACTTCGATCGCGACGACCCGGTCCACACGCCGCGGGGCATCGACACCACCGTGGAGGCCAACCACACCCTCGTGCTCACGCTGCTCGCCGGCGCCGTCGACGCGCTCACCGCCGCGGGCGTTCCGCTCGACGCGCCCTGGGGCGAGGTGCAGTTCTATCCGCGCAACGACGTCAACATCCCGCTCCACGGCGGCAACAACGGCCTCGGCACGTTCGGCGTGATCGGCGTCCCCCTCGAGCCCGGCGGCTACTTCGACGTCGACTACGGCACCTCGTACATCCAGACCGTCACCTGGGACGACAGCGAGTGCCCGATCGCCGACACCGTCCTCACCCACTCCCAATCCACCGACCCCGCCTCCCCCCACTACGGCGACCAGACCGCCCTTTACTCCCGCAAGGAATGGATCCGCTTCCCCTACTGCGAAAGCGAGATCGCCGCCCACCAGATCGGCGAGACGATCACGCTGACGCGATGAGCGCGCCCGCGCGCACCATCCAACCGAAGAGCGATCTGCTGGAGGGCCACCGCTTCGTCGGTGGCCCCAGCCGTCCCCAGCGGATCGCGCCGCGCGCCCGTTCCCTGGATCGCGCCCGATCCGTCGGGCGCGACTGTTTCCCGCGGGAAATCCGCCAGAACCATCCCGCGAATCACGTGCCGGGCGCGTACACCCTTCTTCACCTGTCCGCATAGCGCCGGCGTCCCCGGGTCACACGGCGCACTGCTATCCTCGGCGCATCGCCGATGCACCTCTGAAGCGAAGCGGGCTCGGCCCAGCTCAACGGGATCGCAAACGTCATCTGGGGGATCGTGGACGAGATGCTGCGAGACCTTGCCTTGCTCGACGCGACCGAGATCACCAACCCGGACGAGGCGCTCCGGCCGGCGGCGGGGCATGCTTCGGTGTGATGGAACGAATCTTCGTCAGCAGCGTGCAGAAGGAGCTCGCCGCCGAGCGCCGAGCCGTGCGCGACTTCGTCGAAGGCGACGCGTTGTTGCGCCGCTTCTTCTCGGTCTTTCTGTTCGAGGATCTACCGGCGAGTGACCGGCGCGCCGACGAGGTGTATCTGGCCGAGGTCGATCGCTGTGACCTCTACCTCGGCCTCTTCGGCGAGCGCTACGGCTTCGAGGATCCCGGTGGTGTCTCACCAACCGAGCGCGAGTTCGATCGCGCGACGACGAGCGGAAAGACTCGGCTCATCTTCGTGAAAGGTGT
>CAYMQR010000788.1:0-1999 GCA_964392195.1 uncultured bacterium
GCTTCCCGGGAAACGCGGCTGGCGGTCGCGCGGGATGGTGTTGATGTACGGCGTGTTGGCGGAGAACGGGATCTCGACGCCCGCCTTGTAGGCCTGCTCCTCGAGCGCGTGCAGCAGCGCCGCGGCGCGCGCCGGGCCGGCACGCCCGAGCACCTCGGCGAACGACTCGATCCACTCGCGGGTCTCGCGCGCGTCGTCCTCCGGATCGGATGAGGGCTTGGGATCGATCGCCATGGTCCTCCGGGCGTGTCGGACGCGGATACGGCGCGCCGCGCGCTCCGGCGGACGCCTCGCGCCGAGTATATCGGCGCGCCTTCCGTCCCGCTCCCGCGTGGGATTCCCCTTCCGGCTCGTCGGCGCGGCGCCTAGAATGTTCGTTCCCGCTCGCCACCTCTCCTCGAGACCACCGTTCATGGGCAACACCGACGATCCGCGCGAGGCGACGATCCGAGCCCTCGCGCGCCTCAAGATCTTCCCGTTGCCCGGCTCGGTGCTGATCCCCGGCGGCTACCTGCCGCTGCACGTCTTCGAGCCCCGCTACCGCGAGATGCTCACCGACTGCCTCGCCGCCGACCGGGTGCTCGCGGTGGCGACGCTCGCGCCCGGCTGGGAGACGAACTACGAGGGCCGGCCCGCGGTGCTGCCGATGATGGGCGTCGGTTACATCGAGAGCGACGAGAAGCTCTCGAACGGCCGCTTCAACATCCTGCTGCAGGGCCAGATCCGCGTGCGGATGCTGAGCGAGCACCCCGCCACCCACGCCTACCGCGAGATCCACGCCGCGCTGGTGCCCGACCTGGTGCGACCCGACGACCGCGGCGACGTCGAGGCGATGGGCATCACGCTGCGCCGCCTGGTGCTCGACCTCGCCGCCGCGCTCCCCAACACCACCGCGCGTCCGCTGGCGCGCGCCGCCGCCGGTGAGCGCGACGACAGCCGCCTCGCCGACCTGGTCGGCGCCGCGGTGCTCACCGACGCCGAGCAGCGCCAGGCGTTTTTGGAGCAGACCGACGTCAAGCGCCGCCTCGACATGGCGGTCGACCGCGTCAGCCAGATGCTGCTGCAGGTCTCGCAGCCCACCGGCGGCGAGGCGTGAGCGCGGTCTGGTCGGCACGGGGCCTTCGGCCCCTGGTCCCTCGCCGCCGCTGCGCTCTTTCCGCCACCCACCGACTGCCTCTTCCGGACCGTCCATGACCCGACCCACCGTCTCCTCCGGTGGCGGCCTCAAGGCCGTCGCCTACATCTTCCAGAAGGGCCGCGAGGCCGGCTCGGTCGTCGAGCTCTACAAGCGGCTGCGCTCGCGCAACGCGTGCAAGACGTGCGCGCTCGGCATGGGTGGCCAGTCGGGAGGCATGGTCAACGAGACGGGCCACTTCCCGTCGGTGTGCAAGAAGTCGATCCAGGCCCAGGCCGGCGACATGGCGGGGGTGATCGAGGAGAGCTACTTCCAGCGCACCTCGATCGAGCAGATGGCGCGGCTCAGCTCGGGCGAATTCGAGCGTCTCGGCCGGCTCGCGTTCCCGATCGTCGCCGAGGGCGGCGCGAGCCACTTCCGCCGCGTCGGCTGGGACGAAGCGCTGGACCGCTCCGCCGCGGCGTTCCGCGACGCCCCCCGCGACGAGGTGTTCGTCTACTCGTCGGGCCGCTCCAGCAACGAGGCGGCGTTCCTGCTCCAGCTCGTGGCGCGCGCCTACGGTACGCCCAACATCCACAACTGCTCGTTCTACTGCCACGCCGCCTCGGGCGTGGCATTGCAGCAGATCATGGGCTCGGGCACCGCGTCGGTGACCCTCGACGACCTCGAGAAGGCCGACCTCGCGGTGGTCACGGGCGCCAACCCGGCGAGCAACCACCCGCGCCTCATCACCGAGCTCATGAAGCTGCGCCGCCGCGGCGGCAAGGTGATCGTCATCAACCCGCTGCGCGAGCTCGGGCTGGTGCGGTTCCGGGTGCCGTCGGATCCGTGGTCGCTGGTGATGGGCTCGACCATCTCCGACCT
>CAYMQR010000789.1:0-1993 GCA_964392195.1 uncultured bacterium
ATGGCAGCGATCCTGCACATCGCAGCCGCTCCTCCACCGGAGCCGCCATGCGATCCGCCCGTCTCGCCCTCGCGCTGGTGTCGCTCGCCCCCCACGCCGGTGTGCGCCCCGCGAGCGCGGCGCCCGCCCGCGAGTTCGGCGCCGGCGACGCGGACCTCGCCGCGCTGGTCTCCGCGAGCCTCGCCGCGCGCGCCGAGATCCGCGAGGCCGAGGCGCTGGTGAGCGCCGAGCGCGAGCGCGTGTCGCAGGCCGGCGCGCTCCCCGATCCCGTGCTCACCCTCGGCATCCAGAACGACGGCTTCGACTCGCTCCAGATCGGCACGATGGAGACGAGCTTCTACCAGGTGATGGTGAGCCAGGGGCTGCCGTGGCCCGGCAAGCGCGACCTGCGCGCCGAGGTCGCGGCGCTCGGCGGCGCCGAGGCCGAATCCAGCGTCGGGCGCGTCCGGCTCGCGACCCGCGCCGAGGTGGCGCGCGCCTACCTCGAGCTGGTGCTGGCGCGCGAGCGCCTCGAGCTCGTCGACCGCCTCGAGGTGGTGTGGCGGCAGTCGATCGAGCTGGCGCGCTCGCGCTACGAGATCGGCGCGGGCGCCCAGTCGGACGTGCTGCGCGCGCAGCTCGAGCTCAACCGCATCCGCCAGCGCCGCTTCGCCCTCGCCGCCGACGAGCGCACCAGCGTGCACACGCTCAACCGCCTCCGCGACCGGCCGCTCGACGACGAGGTCACCACCACCGCGACGCTCACCGCGCTCGCCATGCCGGTGCTGCGCGGCCAGGACGAGGACCTCGCCGACGCCGAGGAGCGCAGCCCCGAGCTGGCGCTGGCGCGCGCCGCGAGCTCCCGCGCCGGGAAGCGGCTCGACCTCGCGCGGCGCGAGCGCTACCCCGACTTCGCCGTGAACGCCGGCGTCATGCCACGCGGCTCGCTCGAGCCGATGTGGCTGCTCGGGCTGTCGGTGAACGTGCCGCTGTGGTCGGCGTCGAAGCAGGGCCCCGCGGTGGCGGAGAGCGAGGCGCGCTCGTCGGCGAGCGCCCACGGCGTCGAGGCGATCCGCCACCAGCTGGCGCTCCGGGTCGCCGAGCGGCGCACGGTGCTCGCGGCGCTCCTCGACTCGACCCAGCTCTACGCGGACGGCCTCTTGGTGCAGTCGCACGCGACCGCGGAGAGCACCCTCGCCCAGTACCGGGTCGGCAACGTGCCGTTCGCGGCGGTGCTGGAGGCGAACGCCGGCTACATCGGCGACGAGGAGGGCTACCTCTTGACTCTCGCCGAGGCGCAGCGGGTCGCGATCGCCCGCGACGAGGTCTCGCTCGAGCCGGTGAGCGGCGGGACCGGCGGCGCGGCACCGATGGGCGGCGGCACCGCGCCCAGCATGCGGGCCTCGTCGACGGCGTCGAGCGCCATGGGCGGTAGCGCATCGAGGGGCGCGGCCGCATCGGCGGCCGCCGCCGCGAGCGCCACCGCCGCCACCACCTCCTCGTCCTCCGGCGGCGGGATGTGATCCACCCCGCGGAGCCAACATGACCTCGCCCGTCGTCTCGCCTTCTCCTGAACCCGCGCGGCGCCGCTTCGGCGCCGGCGCCCTGATCGCCGTGGCGCTGATCGCGGCGGCCCTCGCGGCCGGCGCCACGCTCCTGCTCACGCGCTCCGGCGCGGGCGGCGCCTCCGGCGACACGGCGGAGAGCGCCGCCGCGGCCCACGCTCGGCCGAGCGCCGCGAGCGCGGCCCACGAGGAGACGCTCTACCAGTGCCCGATGCACCCGACCGTGGTGAAGAACCACCCGGGCGACTGCCCGATCTGCGGCATGAAGCTCGTGCCGATCGAGCCGGTGGCCGGCGCCGCGGGCTCCGCCGCGCCGAGCGGCGCGCGGCGCATCCTCTACTACCGTTCGCCGATGAACCCGAGCCAGACCTCTCCCGTCCCCAAGAAGGACGACATGGGGATGGACTACCTGCCGGTCTACTCGGACGAGGTCGGCGGTGATGCGGCGG
>CAYMQR010000790.1:0-1989 GCA_964392195.1 uncultured bacterium
CGCAGATCGACGCGACGTCGGTGCGCCACGACGCCTTCTTCGACGCGCAGGCCTCGATCGCCGAGCTCGCCTACTACCGCTCGCGCCTCGACCTGCGCCGCTGAGGTAGCGGCGGCCACATCCCTCCGCGGTGGGCCGGCACCCTGGCCGGCCCCGCCCACGCGCGCGGCATGATCACCGAGACCCGACTCTTCGACCGATCCACCGGCCGCCTGGTCACCGAGGAGGTGTTCGGCGGCACGATGCTGTCGCTCGCCTACGAGAACGCGCTGGGCCGCAGGATCGGCGCCTGGCCGTGGCTGCAGCGGGCGATCTCGCGGCTGCTCGGCTGGTACCAGTCGAGCCCGCGCTCCGCCCGTGGGATCGCGCCGTTCGTGGCGCGCTACCGGATCGCGAGCGGCGACTTCGTCGAGCCCCCGGGCGGCTACCGGACCTTCAACGACTTCTTCTACCGCCGCCTCGCCGACGGCGCGCGGCCCTTCCCCGCCGATCCCGGCGTGCTCGGCGCCGCCGCCGAGGGGCGCCTCAGCGTGTTCCCGATCGACGCGCCGGCGGTGCCGATCACCGTCAAGGGCGTGCCGGTGGCGATCGGCGAGCTGCTCGGTTCGCGCGAGCTGGCCGAGCGCCACGTCGGCGGCCACGTGTTCGTCTTCCGCCTCTGCCCCGTCGACTACCACCGCTTCCACTTCCCCGACTCGGGCGTGCCGGGCGCGGCGCACCGCATCGAGGGCGTGCTCCACTCCGTCCACCCGGTGGCGCAGCGCGTGGTGCCCGACCTCTTCCTGCGTAACGAGCGCCAGGTCGCGACCCTCGCGAGCGACCACTTCGGCGCGCTGGTGCTGATCGACGTGGGCGCCATGTGCGTGGGGCGGATCGTGCAGACCTACGAGCCCGGCCAGCCCGTCGCGCGCGGCGCCGAGAAGGGCTACTTCGCGTTCGGCGGCTCGACCACGATCCTCGTCACCGAGCCCGGGCGCGTGGTGCCGGACGCCGACCTCCTCGAGCACACCGCCGCGGGGCTCGAGTCGCTGGTGCGAGTGGGCGAGCCGGTCGGGCGCGCGGCGCGCTGAGCCCGGCGGCAGCGGATCCCCCACGAACGGAGCCGTCATGAACGTCGTCGACTGGTCCAGCCTGGTGTCGTTCGCGGACGACAAGATGAAGAAAGTGCCGCTCTTCACCAGCGAGCGGATGTTCTGCGACGTCTACTGCTTCCGTCCCGGGCAGGAGCAGCGCGCCCATCGCCACGAGGGATCGGACAAGGTCTACGTGGTGCTGCGCGGCACCGGCACGTTCCGCGTCGGCGCGGAGGAGCGTGAGCTGGTGGCGGGACAGGCGGTGTTCGCGCCGTCCGGCGAGGAGCACGGCGCGCGCAACACCAGCGGCGACGACCTCGTGGTGCTGGTGGTGATGGCGCCCAAGCCGTCCTGAGCGGCCGCTCGTCCACGCGCCCCCCCGATCCACACCGAGGCGAGGAACCGATGCCGAGTGCCTGGGCCGCGGTCGCCGCGGCGGCGATCTCCTTCCGCACCGTCGCGATCCCGCTCGTCGCCCCCGACATCGACGTCATCCCGACCCATCCCGCGATCTCTTCCCAGGGCTGGGTCGGTTTCGTCGCGCAGGACGGCAAGAAGCGCTGCGAGGTCTCGCTCTGGAAGGTCGCCGGAGGGCGTGCCGAGGCCGCCCTGCGACGGCCGTGCGAGCGAGCCGATGCGTTCTACAACGTGGTGCCGGCGGCGGACGGCGGCGGCGCCGAGCTCATCGCCCTCGGCGCGGACGGCGTCACCAGGCTCTTCCCGGGCGCCCGCGCGCGGGTCGTCCGCACGCCGACGTTCGCGGCGGTGGCGCCGGTGGCGCGCTCACCCGGTCCGGAGCTCTGGCTCGACGGGACGGGTGGCGCCGCCGAGCCGCTGCGGATCGCGATCCCGAGCTTCGGCGACGTGACCATCTGGGAGCGCGAGGCGCCGAGCTCGCCGGCCGGCGCGGCGGGAG
>CAYMQR010000791.1:0-1987 GCA_964392195.1 uncultured bacterium
CGTCCTCGCGGCGCGCGTACTCGCGCAGCGCGCGCCCGGTGATCTCCTCGCTCGCGCCGTACGAGTAGACGTTGGCGGTGTCGAAGAAGTTGATGCCGAGCTCGATCGCACGCCGGAAGAACGGCTTCGAGTCCTCTTCCCGCAGCGCCCACTCCCAGCGCATCGGCGAGCCCTCGACGTGGGCGGTGGGATCGCCGTAGCTCATGCAGCCGAGGCAGATGCGAGACACGGTGAGGCCCGTGCTGCCCAGTCGACGGTATTCCATGGGTGCCCTCCTCGGGCGATCACCGTAGCGGATTCCGGCGCTGGCTGGCCGCGTCGTATCCTCGGCGGGCTGCCCGGCCCGGCCGCGGAGGAAACCGAACGTGGACGTCCGCATCCTCGACCTCGACGGCGCGGTCACGGCGCAGCACGACCTGGTGGCGCGTCATGCACCCACGGTGATCCCCATGCGCGAGTGGGGGCCGCGGATCCGGATCTGCGCCTCGCACCCGCGCTACCGCCGCTTCGCCGCGGAATGCGCGGAGCGCTGCGCCGCCACCGCCCACCGACCGTCGATCACCTTCTGCGGCTCGGGCGACTTCCACCACGTGACGGTCGCGCTCCTCGAGCAGCTCCGCGAGCCGTTCAACGTGCTGCACATCGACAAGCACCCCGACTGGGTCGGCTACGCGCCGCTCGTCCACTGCGGCACCTGGGTCAACCACGCGCTCCGCAATCCCAATCTGCGACGCTACGTCCACGTCGGCGCGGACCTCGACCTCGACAACGGCTTCCGCCACGTCGCGCCGTGGTGGGCGCTCCGGTCGGGCAAGGTCACGGTGCTGCCGGCGACGAGGCGGCTCTCGATCGGCCACTGGGCGCAGGTCCCCAACCAACCGCTGCGCGTCGATCCCGAGCGGCCGTTCGAGGCGTCCCGACTCGACGAGCTGTGCGGCGGGTTGCGCGCCGACCTCGCCGCGGCGCCGCTCTACGTCACCGTCGACAAGGACGTGATGCGCGTGGACGACGCGGTGGTGAACTGGGACTCGGGCCGGCTCACGCTCGACGAGATCCTCACGGTGGTGCGCTGGTTCGTGACCGCGGCGAAGGGGCGGCTCGCCGGCATGGACGTGATGGGGGACTGGTCCGTCGAGCGGACCGAGGGAGCGCTGCGCGGCATCCTGGTCAAGGCCGAGCACCCGGGGCTCACGATCGATCCCGAGGACGCCGCCCGCGTGAACGAGCGCACCAACTTGGCGCTCGTGGAGGCCGTGGCGGCGGCGATCTAGATTCTTCAATACGCCATTGGTTTCCAATACCAAACGCCATCGAATTTCACCACATTACGCCCGTGTATTTTGGTACATCTTGCTTTCTACCTGGCACGAATCCGCCCCGAAAAGCGCGCAAAAGTGGCCTAAATCGCGCGCCGAAGCCCTGTTTCGGCCGATTGGGCACGCGAATCGGGACGCCGGACCTGCCTCGGCGCTCGGGCGAGCGGCTAGACTCGCCGGACCATGAAGACCTGGGTACTGCGCAGCGCCTCCATCGGCGTGGGCACGATCGGCCTCGCCTATCTGCTGGCCCTCGAGCACGTGCTCGCCTTCTACGGCGAGACGGTCCACTCGGTGACCGAGGCCGCGATCGTGCGCTCCGCGTACGGCGGCGTGTTCGTGGCGTTCGCGGTGCTCTTCGAGCTCGGCGCACGCCGCGAAGAGTTGGCGCGGGCTGCGCTCGCCGCGCTCGCCACCTTCATGGGAGGGTTCGCGCTGGGGCGGGTCGTGAGCTTGGTCTCCGATGGCGTGCCGCACCCGGTGCTGGTGGCGATCCTGATCGTCGAGCTCGGCTACGCGGGGGCGGCGGGCGCACTGCTCCGCCGCATGCGCTGAGTCGAGCGCCCATCGACCGCTGGCTCGGCGTGAGACCGGCGGCGGCCGGGTCGCGCCAGCCGGCCGCGCCACGCCCGCGCCCGAACTTGACTATGAGTCAAGTTAACTGTACCATT
>CAYMQR010000792.1:0-1980 GCA_964392195.1 uncultured bacterium
CCTCCTCGGATGGCGTCGTGTTCACAAGGTCGCCAGCCAGTGGCGGGCGTCGGCGAGGGCCTCGTCGAAACCGAGCTCGCGACCGGCGTTCACCGCGGCCTCGAACGGCGCGTCGCCGAGCGCCGCGCGGGCGCGGTCCACGAACGGGCGCAGGTAGGCCTCGTCGGGCGGGTCGCGGTGGAAGTCGGTGCGATCGCGCTCGGCCTCGGAGGCGCCGTAGAAGCGGCCCACGCGCTCCCAGTCCTCGAGGGTGGCGGCGATCCCGGCGCACACGTCCAGGCCCACCTGGCCGGTCATGCGCAGGTCGAACTCGATCGTCAGGTCGATCGCCTCGACGGCGGGTGGGATCGCGCGCTCGCGCTCGCCGCGGCTGACCTCGTTCATGGCGAGGTTGAGGAGCCCGATCGAGAGGTTGGCGCGGTCGTTGCTGCGCCGCCAGCACTCGATCACCTCCTGGTAGAGGAGCTGCGAGACGTCGTAGTCACCCCAGAAGCGATGGAGCTCCGCCGTGGTGGTGAGCGTCTGACCGAGCGTGTCGGGATCTCCGAGGCGCCGCGCGATCGCGACCGCCTCCTCGGAGTGGGCCCGCGAGCGCGCGAAGTCGCCGCGGATCGCCTCGAAGCCGGCGAGGTAGCGCAGCGTGAGCGCGGCGGCCTGGTCGGCGCCCAGCTCGCGCGCGATCGCGAGGCTCTCGCGCGCCGGCTCCTCGGCCTCGGCGTAGCGGCCCATCGAGAACGCGAAGCGCAACCGCTCGTAGAGCGCCTGGCCGCGCAGGCTGGTGCGCGCCTCGGCGCCGGGTCGCGCGAGCGCCTCGCGGACCAGCCGGTGGCCTTGCTCGAGGCGCCCGCGCTGGCGCAGGTAGCTCGCCAGCGCCACCACCAGCCTGAGCCCGGCCTCCACGTGGCGCTCGCGAGCCCGGTCGCACCACGCGTGCACCGCGACCAGGTTCTCGAGGTCGGCGTCGAACGCGAGCCAGGCGCCCGCGTCGCCCGCCTGCGCGGTCTCGGGCGTGCGCTCGGCGAGCGCCAGGAAGTGCTCGAGGTGGCGATCGCGGACCGCGGGCTCCTCGGCGGCGTCGCGGAGCCGCTCGAGGGCGTAGGCGCGGATCGTCTCGAGCAGCCGGTAGCGGCCGCGATCGGGCTCGTGCACCACCAGCGACTTCTCGACCAGGTCGGAGAGCAGATCCACGACGTCGTAGCTGTCGATGTCGCCGCCCGTGCACACCGCCTCGGCCGCTTCCAGCGCGAAACCACCTGCGAACACCGCGAGCCGGCGCAGCAGCGCGCGCTCGCGCCAGTCGAGGAGGTCGTGGCTCCAGTCGATCAACGCGCGCAGGGTCTGCTGGCGTGGCAGCGCCACGCGCGCGCCGCGGGTGAGGAGCCGGAAGCGGTCGCCGAGGCGGTCGGCGATCTGCTCGGGCGTGAGGCTCGAGGCGCGCGCCGCGGCCAGCTCGATCGCGAGCGGGATGCCGTCGAGGCGCCTGCAGATGTCCGCGACCACCGCGACGTTGTGCTCGGTGAGCGTGAACGTGGACGCGACCTGCATGGCGCGGTCGACGAAGAGCTTCACCGCCTCCGACCGGGCGAGCTCGGCGAAGGACGCCTCCTCCCCCGGATCGACCATGCCGAGCGACGGCACGCGATAGGTGGCTTCGCCGGGCACGCGCAGCGGCTCGCGGGTGGTGGCGATCACTCGTGTGCGGGGGCTCGCCGCGAGCAGGCCGGAGACCACCTCGGCGGCCGCGTCCACGAGGTGCTCGCAGTTGTCGACGAGGATCAGCCGCTCCTCGCCGGCGAGGCGCGCGGCGAGCACCGCCAGCACCGGCCGCCCCGGCGGCACCGGGAGGCCGAGCGCGGTCGCGACCGCCTGCGCGATCTCGCGCTCGTCGGAGATCGGCGCGAGCTCGACGAACCACACGCCGTGGTCGAAGCGCTCGAGCAGCTCGCCGCCGAGCTGGAGGGCGAGGCGCGTCTTGCCGGC
>CAYMQR010000793.1:0-1978 GCA_964392195.1 uncultured bacterium
AGGCGGCGCAGAGCGGGATCGTGGTCAACGCCCACCGCGTCAACCGCGGCGAGCCGCCCAGGGGCGAGCGCGACGAGTGGCCCGACTTCTTCACGGTGGACCGCGAGGACCCCGAGGACGCGCAGCGGCTGGTGGTGGAGCTGGTCGCGGAGCGCATCCCCGCGAAGTTCGGGCTCGACCCGATGACCCAGATCCAGGTGCTGGCGCCGATGCGGCGCGGCGTCCTCGGCACCCAGGCGCTCAACGAGGCGCTGCGGGCGCGCCTCAACCCCGACGGCCCCGAGATCGGCGCGGGCGCGCGCGGGCTGCGCCTCGGCGACCGTGTCATGCAGTTCGCCAACAACTACAAGCTCGAGGTGATGAACGGCGAGGTGGGGCGGATCGAGGAGCTCGGCGCGGGCGGGCAGGAGGTGCGGGTGCGCTTCGACGACCGCGTCGTGGGCTATCCGCGCGGCGAGCTCGACGCCCTCGACCTCGCCTACGCGTGCTCGATCCACAAGAGCCAGGGCAGCGAGTACCCGGCGGTGGTGATCCCGTTCCACACCCAGCACTACGTCATGCTGCGGCGCAACCTGCTCTACACCGCGATCACCCGCGGCCGGAAGCTGGTGGTGGTGGTCGGCAACGCGCGCGCGCGGCGGCTGGCGGTGCAGGAGGCGCAGCTCGAGGCGCGCTTCACGCAGCTCGCCGAGCGGCTGCGAGCGGCGCGAGCCGAGGGGTGACGGGGGCCGGCTCGCGTGCCGGCGCAGCGCGCGCTCGCGCCGCCGGCGGCGCTGCACGACCGAGGCGGCGCATCGCGAGCTGCACCATCGTCGTCGCGTAGTGGCGCGCGTAGGCACGCTCCTCCCGTCCCGAGCGGCGCACCACGCCGAGCGCGGCGGCGGCGAGGGCCAGCGCCGAGACCAGCGGCGCGGGCCAGCGCTCCATCCAGCGCGCCCGGATGCGGCTTCTGAGGGCGGTGGGAAGGAGCGGCAGGAGCCGGAAGAGCAGGTCGTACGCCCGCAGCAGCGCCGCGCGCTCGTCGTCGCCCGAAGCGCCGGTGGAGTCGTGATAGGCGGCGAGGTCGCCGTCCTCGATCGCGTCGACGTCCGCGGCGGTGAGGCGCCCGGCGGCGAGCCCCTGGCGGATCATCTCGGTGCCAGGGAAGTAGGTGGCCCAGTAGATCGAGATGCGGGTCGGCAGGTGGCGCGCGTAGAAGGTCCGGGCTCGCTCCTGCGCGTCGTCCGGCTCGCCGGGCAGGCCGAGGATGTGGTCGACCTGCACCGGCACGCCGTGGCGGGTCAGGGCGTCGATCGCGCGCTCGACGTGCACCGCGCGCTCGTGGCGCTTGAGCGTGGCCTTGAAGCCGTCGTCGATCGACTGGACGCCGATCTGAACGCCCACGCAGCCGGCGCGCGCGAGCCGGCCCGCGATGTCGTCGTCGACGTAGCGCGGGTGGCTCATGCACCGAAAGGGCGCGCCGATGTCGCGCCGGTAGCGCTCCAGGAACGGCGCCAGCCAGTCGCGGTCGACGGTGAACACGTCGTCCTGGAAGTTGACCAGGCCGAGCCGGCCGTAGCGCGCCGTGGCGCTCGCGAGCTCGTCGAGGACGTGCTCGGCGCCGCGCTGCCGGACGTAGCGCCCACCGGCCTGGTCGGGCAGCTCGACGTAGAAGTTGTTGAAGCAGAACGTACAGCGGTACGGACAACCGCGCGACGCCACCGTGAGATAGGAGTCGGCGACGCGCAGGTGCTCCTCCCACAGCAGCTTGTCGAAGTGCGGCAGCGCGTCGAGGTCGGCGAAGAAGGGGAGCTGCGGTCCGGCGACGATCCCGCCGCCGCCGTCGCGGTAGCGCAGGTTGGGTAGCCTCCCGGTGGGGCCGCCGGACCCGAGCGCGCGCAGCAGCGCCGGGAACGCCTCGTCGCCCTCGCCGACGCACACGTAATCCACCACGTCGTGAGCGAGCACGCGCTCCGGCACCGCCGACGGGTGGACGCCG
>CAYMQR010000794.1:0-1968 GCA_964392195.1 uncultured bacterium
GAGGCGACCGTGACCTATCGCGTGATCCAGTGGGCGACCGGCAACGTGGGCAAGCTCGCGATCCAGGCGATCGCGCGCCATCCCGAGCTCGAGCTCGCCGGCGTGTGGGTCCACGACGAGGCGAAGGTGGGCCGCGACGCGGGCGAGATCGCGGGCATCGCGCCGCTCGGCGTGCGCGCCACCAACGACGTCGACGCGCTCCTCGCCCTCGACGCCGACTGCGTCATGTATTGCCCGCTGCCGTGGCAGGTCGACGAGATGTGCCGCATCCTCGAGTCGAAGAAGAACATCGTCACGACTTGCGGCTACCACCACCCCTACATCCAGTTCCCCGAGGCCACCGCCGAGCTCGAGGCGGCGTGCAAGCGCGGCGGCGTCTCGCTGCACAGCTCGGGGAGCAACCCGGGCGGCGTGAGCGAGCGCTTTCCGCTCACCTTCAGCGGCTGGTGCAGCCGCATCGACAAGCTGGTGATCACCGAGTTCGGCGACTGCCGCCACTACGAAGCGCCGGGGATGATCTTCGACGTGATGCTGTTCGGGAAGACCGAAGCGGAGGCGCGCGAGGGCTTCATGCTGGAGATCCTCAAGCGCTGCTTCTACGAGTCGCTCGACATGGTGGCCGCGGGGCTCGGCGTGGCGATCGACCGCTACGGCTTCGAGCACCAGGTCGCCCTCGCCCGCGAGCCGATCACCACCGCGGCCGGAGTCATCGAGACCGGCATGGTGGCGGCGCAGCGCTTCCGCTACTGGGGCGAGGTCGACGGCGGGCCGCACCTGGAGACCCGCCAGGTGTGGGTGATGGACGAGCTGCCGTTCACGCGCTTCGATCGGCCGTGGGAGAGCGAGCGCCTCGACGGCTGGAAGATCCACATCGAGGGCGACCCGTCGTTCGACGTGAACATCGACTTCCCCGCCCACTACACCGGCCGCCAGCGCACCCGCGACGGCATGATGGCGACCGCCGTCCACTGCGTGAACGCGATCCCCGCGACCTGCCGCGCCGCACCCGGGATCAAGACCTACCTCGACCTGCCGATGATCACCGCCCGCGCCGGACGCGTCGGGGTCTGAGCGGCGGCGATCGACGGGCTCCGATCCGCTGGAGGGTCGGCGCTTCGTCGACGACCCCAACCGCATCCTGGGCCGGCCGACGAAGCGGCCGGCCTCCAGCCGGGTGACCCGCGCGGTGTGGCATCCTCGCGCGCGTGATCGATCGCGAGGCCGCCGCTCGGCACCGCCTGCCGTCGCGGCGCCGGCGGCTCGCGTACCGCGCCGCGACTGCGGCGCTGATCGTGGCGTTCGCGGTGCTTGGCGCGCGCGCCGTCGATCGGGTCCGGCATCCGCCCACCGCCGCCAGAGCGGTGCCGCCCACGCTGCGCGCCGACTGCGTCGCCAAGGGAGAGGCGTGTCTGGTGGAGATCGGCGCCGCCGTGCCGGTCTGCCACCGCCGCTCGTGCAGCGCGGAGAGCGGCGTCACCACCAACGCGCAAGGCATGGTCGCGGCGCCGGATCGCCACTACGCCGTGCCCAAGCCCGCGGGCGTGGTGCGCCTCATTGCCTTCGGCGGCTCGACCACCGGCAACGGCCGGCCCGAGCTCATGTGGCCCGGCATCCTCGAGGCGCTGCTGAACGAGGCTGCGGCCCGCAACGGGCTCGCCACGCGCTTCGAGGTGCTCAACCTCGGCATCCCCGCCGCCGGCTCACGCGACTGGGTGCCGCTCTACGACGTGCTCGGCCGGCGCTTCCAGCCCGACGGCGTGATCTTCGGCGAGGAGGTGAACGACGTCGGGAGCTGTACCACCTTCATGTCGCCCATCCCCGGGCGTGGCGACGCCGTGCAGCGCGACGTGGTACGCGCGTTCCTCGCCGGGAACGCGAGCCGCGCCGAGCTCGCGAAGCTCTCACCGTGGTTCGAGCGTCACGCCGACGCCTTCGAGGTGGCGCGCACGAAGCAGGCCGCGCGGGAGG
>CAYMQR010000795.1:0-1967 GCA_964392195.1 uncultured bacterium
AGGAAGGGATCGGCATCGAGGACATCCTCGAGGCGATCGTCACCCGCATCCCGCCGCCCACCGGCGACCCCGAGAAGCCCCTCACCGGGCTCATCTTCGACGCCCAGTACGACTCGTTCCGCGGCGTCGTGGTCCACACCCGCATCTTCGACGGCGTGGTGAAGCCCGGCGACAGCATGCGGCTGATGTCGACGGGCGCCACCCACCGCGTGGAGGAGGTCGGCCACTTCCGCATCGTCCGCGCCAAGCGCGACCAGCTCTCGGCCGGCGAGGTGGGCTACGTGATCGCCGGCATCAAGACCATCGGCGACGCGCGCATCGGCGACACCCTGACGCTCGCCTCGAACCCGGCGCCGGCGCCGCTGCCCGGCTTCCGCGAGGTCAAGCCATTCGTGTTCTCGTCGATCTACCCGGTGTCGGCCGACGACTACACCGACCTCAAGGACTCGCTCGAGAAGTACATCCTGAACGACGCCGCGCTGGTCTACACCAAGGACTCCTCGGCCGCCCTCGGCCAGGGTTTCCGCTGCGGCTTCCTCGGCCTCCTGCACCTCGAGATCGTCCAGGAGCGGCTCGAGCGCGAGTACGGGCTCTCGATCATCTTCACCGCTCCGAGCGTCCAGTACCGCTTCTACATGAACGACGGCACCATGCTGCCCGTCGACAACCCGGCCCACTACCCGGACCCGTCGACGGTCGCGCGCACCGAGGAGCCCTACGTCCGCGCCACGATCATGGTGCCGGACCGCTACCTCGGCGTGGTGATGCAGCTCTGCCGCGACCGCCGCGGCGTGAACTCGAGCTACACGTACCTCTCGCCGAAGCGCGTCGAGGTCCGCTACGAGATCCCGCTCGCCGAGGTCATCTACGACTTCTACGACCGGCTCAAGAGCATCACCCAGGGCTACGGCTCGCTCGACTACGAGATCGTCGACTACAGGGACAGCGACATCATCAAGGTCGACATCCTCGTCAACGGCGACAAGGTCGACGCGCTCTCGCAGCTGGTGTTCCGCGACCGCGCCCGCGCCCGCGCGCTGCACGCCTGCGAGCGCCTCAAGGACGAGATCCCGCGCCACCAGTTCAAGATCGCGATCCAGGGCGCGATCGGCGGCCAGATCATCGCCCGCTCCACGATCAACGCGTTCCGCAAGGACGTGACCGCCAAGTGCTACGGCGGCGACATCAGCCGCAAGCGCAAGCTCCTCGAGAAGCAGAGAGAGGGGAAGAAGCGCATGAAGATGGTGGGCGCGATCGAGGTGCCGCAGAGTGCCTTCCTCGCGGTGCTCAAGTCCGGCGACGACGAGTAGGCGCGCGGGATCGCGCCGCGGCGCGCGGTCGTGGACCCAGGATCGCGGGAGGTGGCCGCCGACGAAGCACGGCGCCGCAGGCGCCTGGCCCTCCAACTCGTCGAGACCCCGATCGGCTCAGGCGAGCGGTTTCTCGAGGACCCAGAGCTCGGACTCGACGGTGCCGGCGCGGTGGGGCTTGCGCTCGCCGGTGGGGCGGAAGCCGCGCCCTTCCCAGAACGGCAGCACCTCGGAGTTGCTGGCGAGCACCGCGATCCGCATCCGCGTCATCCCCCAGCCGCGGGCGATGCGCTCGAGCTCGGCGTGGACGCGCGCGCCGAAGCCCCGGCGCTGGTAGCGCTCGGCGAGGAGCAAGAGCCCGATGATCGCCGTCTCGGCGTTCGGCCAGCCGCGGATCACGTCCGCGCAGCCCACCATCTCACCATCCACGTACACGCCGTAGACGAGCTTGTCGTCGAGCGTCTTGCCGGGCGGCAGCTCGGCGAGCGTGGCGCGTGCCTCGTCAGGTCCGGCGGGCGCGCCCTGTAGCCGGCGGTGGTAGGTCGGCGCGCCGTCGAGCACGCGCTGCAGCGCCGCGAGCTCGCCGGGTGTGCCGGTGAGGCGGCGGAGGGCGATCGACGCGTGCGTCGGGAACACGGTTGGGCGGCGCCGGCGCCG
>CAYMQR010000796.1:0-1952 GCA_964392195.1 uncultured bacterium
CGTTCACCCGCATCTGCTCGACGCTTGGCGCCCTCGCTACGAAGTGTTCGTGAATGATGCGGGCTAAGGTGCCCGCGAGGGTTCGGATGGACCGGCTCCCGGCGGTCCGCGTCGCGCGGCTCAGCGGCCGTCGGCCGCAGCAGCGGCGTCGAGGTCGACGATCGTGGCGCCGGCCGGCGGGTTCACGCGGAACAGCGTGGGCGGCACCTGGGGGTCGAGGTCGGCGCGCGGCACGGAGACCCTGAGCTTGAACGCGTAGCCGGGGACGTCGAGGAGAGTGGCGGCGGGGACCGGCTGGTCGGCGCCTTCCCACGCGGCGTGGTAGCGGACGGCGCCGTCGGGGTCGAGCTCGTCGAGCGCGAGCGGCGCCGCGGTGCGGGGGTCGATCGTGAGGCGGCGGGGGCCGACCGTGGAGGACGCGGGGACCTCGACCACGTACGCCTCGCCGTCGTCGCTGGCGTGGACGGTGAGCCCGGCCGCGGTCGCGAGCGGGGTGGCCAGCAGCGCGTCCACCAGCGACGACGCCGGTAGCGGCGGCAGCACCAGCGACGGCGTGTAGCCGGCTTGCTCGCCGCCCACGGTGCCGTGGAAGAACTGCTTGTCGATCGAGCTGTAGGCGGTGAGCTCGGTGCCGTCGATCGCCAGCACCAGCGTCGGCCCGATCAGGCTCAGGGTCTCGAATCGCAGCGACGCGGGGCGGATCGCCACCAGCGCGGCGTCCGACGAGTACGAGTCCTGGTCGACGGTCACCTCGATCGACGCGCGGGCGCGGAAGCCGCGCACGCGCTCGCGGCGCTCGACCACGCGCCGGAGCGCCTCCTCGGGCGCGAGGGTGGGGCCGAGCGGAGGGGGCGGCGGGACCGGCGGGCAGCCCGCCGCGAGCGCGATGAGCAGCACGCCGAGCGCCGCCGCCGCGGGGCGCGCCGCGCTCACTGCGCGACGGCGCCCGACACCGGCTCGGGGCGGCCGGTCAGCTCCTCGAGCTTCTTCCGGACCTCGGTCTTGGTGCCGTCGAGCTCCAGCGAGCGGCGGTACGTCTCGATCGCGCGCTGCTTCTTGCCGGCCTTGGCGTAGGCGTCGGCGAGGTGCTCGGTGATGACCGGGTCCTCGGGCACGAGCTCGACCGCGTGCTCGAGGGTGGCCACGGCCTCGTCGTAGTGGCCGCGCCGGAACTGCACCCAGCCGAGGCTGTCCACGTAGTAGCCGTCGTCGGGGTCCACCTCCAGCGCGCGGCGGATCAGCGCCTCGGCCTCGTCGAGGTTGTGGCCCTTCTCGGCCCACGTGTAGCCCAGGTAGTTGAGGGCGCGGGCGTGGCGCGGGTCGCGCTCGATCACCGCCTTCATCTCGGTCTCCGCCTCGGCGCTGCGGCCCTGCTTGTCGTAGAGGACGCCGAGGTCGAAGCGCACGTTGGTGTCGTCGGGCGCGAGTGCCTTGGCCTTCTCGAGGGCGTCGATGGCGTGCAGCGGCTGGCCGGCCTTCTCCTCGGTGTAGGCGAGGACGCGGTAGAGCCGCACCTTGGGGTCGGGCGCCGCTTTCAGCGGTGTGGCGGCCTCGTCGGATCCTTCGGTTGCCGGGCCGGCCGGCTCCGCCGCGGCCGGCGTGTCGGCGGCGTCGTTGGCGGCGTTGGCGTGGACCAGTGCCTCCTCGAGGAGCTTGCTCGCCGCGGTCGGGTCGTTCTTCTCCTCGACCAGCAGCACCGCCATGCGCAGCCGCGAGTCGACGTATTCGGGCAGCTCGGGTCCGACCTTGGCGAACGCGTCGAGGGCGCCGTCGACGTCGCCCTTCTTGGCGCGCGCGAGGCCGAGGTAGTAGGCGACCTTGACCATCTCGGGCCGCTCCTCGAGGAGCAGCTCGAGCTCCGTGATCGCCTCGTCGACGCGGTCCTGCTCGAGGAAGATGAGGCCCAGGCCGAGGCGCGCCTCGGCGGGCTCGGCGTCGCGTTTCTTGAGCTC
>CAYMQR010000797.1:0-1949 GCA_964392195.1 uncultured bacterium
ATACCTCTCCCAAGTGTCCGACCGACTGCACCGGTAGCCCGGTCACGTGCAGTGCGAACGTGACAGGGTGCTCCAACCCTTCGGTCCAGATGTCGCTGATCCTGCTGCTACCGCCGTCGCTGATGACGCCTCGCTACCTGTCGCGGCGCCGCAGGCGCCTCCGGAATCTGCTGGAAGCGGCCACTCACGCCGAACCCGACGACGGCTGATCCCAACTCGCTTACGGCAAGAGCACCGGCAGCGCGACGCCGAGCCCGAGGCCGAAGAGCCACAGCGCCGGGGCGGGCGTGCCGAGGGGACGCTGGCGGCGCGCCTCGCGGGCCGCGACGCGCGGGTCGACGAGCAGCCACGCGACGTGGCGGCGCTCGAGCAGCAGGTAGGTGAGCGCCATCGCCGCACCGTAGGCGAGGTGCAGCACCAGCGCGGGCAGATTGGCCGCGGCTTGCGCGGTGCTCCAGGTGGGGTGGCCGAGCCCGATCACGGGCACCAGCGTGAGCGGCCCGGCGAACCACGCGATGAGCCCGTAGACGAGGCCCCAGGCGAGGCTCGCGGCGGCGTCGGGCGACTCGTACTGGAAGAGCACGCCGAAGCCCGCACCGAGCGCCACCGAGCTCGCGAGGTGGAGCGCGAGCCCGAGCGCCACCGAGCTCGAGCCGAGCACCATCGCGAGATGCGGCGCGAGACCGCTCGCGGGTACCAGCGCCACGGTCGCGAGCCCGCCGAGCGAGCCGGCGGCGGCGCCGCGGCGGATCGCGTGGAGGTAGCGCGATCCCAGCCCCTCGGGCTCGCGGTGGATCGGGTCGGACTCGGTGAAGAACCACACCCACGCGCGGTCGATCCCCGCGTAGGTGAGGCCGATCACCAGTCCGTACACGACGTGCCCCACGAAGCTGCCGAAGTAGAGCGAGCCGTTCTCGCTCGACCAGTCGAGCGGCTCACCACTCCACGCGGGCAGGATCGTGAGCGGGCCGAGGAACCACCACACCATCCCGTACGCCACGCCCCAGCCCATGTTGGAGCCGAAGCCGCGCACGTCGCGCTGGAAGAGCAGCCCGAACCCGGCGCCGATCAGCATCGCGAACACCGCGTGCAGCAGGACACTCACCAGCTCGGACTCGCCGTTGATGACGCCCGCCACGACGGGCAGGAAGTCGACGCTCTCCATCGCGCGGCCGAAGAGCCAGCCGCCCGCGAGCCCGGCGCCACCGCCCACCAGCACCGCTCGCCACAGGCTGAAGGGCGCGAGGCCGCCGTCGCGCGCCGGCCGCAGCGTGCTCACGGCACCGAGCCCCACGCCGAGCGGCAGCCCGAAGCACAGCACATACCCCACCAGGTCGGGGAAGTGCGCGCGCGCCACGTCCACGCTGCAGAGCTCGGAGCCGTGGCCTTCGCGCACCGCCATCAAGCCCGCCGGCCACGCGAGCCAGAGCAGGAACACGTAGCCGAGCGCCCACACCAGCCCCGCGCCCGGCGTCGCGAGCCGGTCGCCGCCGAGCGTGGCGAGCCCCACGCCGTAGAGCGCGCCGGTGAGGAGCCCCTCGGCGAGCGGGCGCCCCACGAGCGCCGCGTACGCCACACCGCCGAGCGCGCCGATCGCGAGCCCCGCCACTCTCATGAGCCGGCGTTCGGTCGATCCGGTGATCGTCATGACGGACACGCCCCTCTCCGCGCTCAGCGCAGCTCGATGGTCTGGACGATGTCGCGCGGGAAGAAGAGCTCGATCACCCAGTCGATCACCACGCGCACCTTGCGCTCGAGCCCGGGCAGCTTGCCGACGTAGATCGCCCGCCACAGCAGCCACGCGAAGAGCCCCGAGAACCGCACCGTGCGCTCGCGGAAAAACGGCACCGTGAGCTCCGCGCACGCGGTGTGGTGGCCGACGACGCACAGCGCGCCGAGCGAGTCGAAGTGGAACGGCTTGGCCGCCCCGCCCTGCGCCGCAGCCACGA
>CAYMQR010000798.1:0-1944 GCA_964392195.1 uncultured bacterium
GCGTCATCGCCGCCGGCACCAGGCTGGCGGCGCCCTCCGGCGCCACGCTCCTCGGCGACCTCGGCGCCGACGACATCACGGTGGAGTCGCCGATCGGCGACGACAGCCGCCTCTTGGGCCCCGAGAAGAACGGCGAGCGCGCGCCGTTCCTGTCCATGAACCGCAACAAGCGCGGCGTGGTCCTCGACCTCACGGTCGCCGAGGGGCGCGCCGCGTTCGCCCGCCTCGCCGCCACCGCGGACGTGCTCATCACCAACGTCCGCGAGCCCGCCCTCTCCAAGGTCGGCCTCTCGTACGAGCAGGTCCGCGAGCACCGCCCGGACGTGATCTGGGTGGGCGTCAGCGCATTCGGTCCCGACGGCCCGTACGCGCGCCGCCCGGGCATCGACTTCCTCGCCCAGGGCTACGCCGCGATCATCGCCCAGACCGGCGATCCATCGACCCAGCCGATCCGGGTCACGGTGCCGGTGGTCGACGTGATGACCTCGCTCTTGGTGTCCTCGGGCGTCCTCGCGGCGCTCCACTCCCGGGCGCAGACGGGCCGCGGCCAGCGCATCGAGATCTCGCTCCTCGACGCCGCCGTCCATAGCCAGGCGAGCTTCCTGGGCAGCTACTTCCTCGCCGGCGAGGTGGTGCCGCGCACCGGCAACCGCAGCCAGTACTTCGCGCCGTCGGGGATCTTCGCCACCAAAGACCACCAGCGCATCTGCCTGACGTGTCCGTCCGACAAGTTCTTCCGCAACCTGTGCAAGGCGCTCGAGGTGACCTGGCACGAGGACCCGCGCTTCGCGACCAACGCCGAGCGGCTCGCCCACCAGGACGCCCTCGAGCCGCTGATCGCGCGCCGCTGCGGCGACTTCACGCGCGCAGAGCTGGTCGAGCGTCTCGTCGCCCGCGACGTGCTGGTGGCGCCGGTGCAGGAGCTTCCCGAGGTCGCGCGCGATCCCCAGGTGCTCCACAACGGCATGATCGCGACCGTCGAGCACGCGACGGTCGGCCCGCTCAAGGTCACGGGCGTGCCGATCCACCTCCACGACACCCCCGGCTCGGTGCGCCTCGCGCCCCCAGTGCTGGGCCAGCACACCCGCGAGATCCTCGCCGAGCTCGGCTACAGCGCCGGAGAGATCGGCGAGCTCGAGACCCTCGGCGCGGCGCGCGCGGCGAAGCCCCCCGCCTCCGCCTGATCCCCTGGAGGGCCCGATCCACCATGGACCTGCTGATCATCCTTCGCGACGCGCTCGGCTCCTCCGTCATGGGCGGGCTGCTCACGGCGATCGACGCCAAGAAGGCGGGGCTCGACGTCGCCGTGCTCGCCACGCAGGAGGCGCTCGCCGCGCTCGCCTCCGGCACCTTCGCCTGGCCGCGGGAGCTCGCGCCGCAGCGCGTGCGGTTCGCCATGTGCGACCGCGCCGCGAAGCTCGGCGTGCCGGTCGCGGGCAGCGGCCAGGGCAAGCAGCTCGACGTGCGCGGCACCGTGCGCCTCGCCCGCGAGAATGCCGTGGCCATCCACGCGTGCCCGATCTGGTCGGCGCTCCTCGGCCTCGACGGCGCGCTCCCCGAGGGGCTGGTGGCGCTCGAGCGCTCCGCGCTCCCCGCCTTCCTCACCTCCGCGAAGCAGGTGATCGGCGCGCTGTGAGCGCCGCCGCTCCCCGAGGAACGTGATGACCTGGACGCCCTGGACCAAGGTCGAAGGCGACGGCCTCGACTTCGACGAGATCCTCTACGAGAAGTGCTTCCACACCGCCTTCCAGGGCGGTGTCGCGCGCGTCTCCACCAACAAGCCGCACAAGCTCAACACCATGACGCTCAGGACGGTGGAGCAGATGTTCCGCGCCTTCTACGACGCCAACCACGACCCCAAGATCGGCGTGATCGTGGTGGCGGGCGTGGGCAAGCACTTCGGCGCGGGCGGCGACGTCGAGTGGGAGAAGTGGGGGCTGCGCG
>CAYMQR010000799.1:0-1934 GCA_964392195.1 uncultured bacterium
GATGACTTGAGGTAGCCGAGGGTCGGCAGGCCCCACGGCACCGAGAACGTCCATCCATCCTTCGAGACCTCAGTCAGCCGGCTCGGATCGACGCGCGGCAACGACTGTTCGGTGGGTCGGAGCCCGGTCACGGGCTTGGCGCGGACCCGCCCGCTCCAGAAGAACCGCACTTGCGGGATCCACGACACGCACCAGCACACCGCCGCCAGCAGCGTCCCGGCGAGCAGTCGCTTGCGATGGCGGCGGAGGGTGTCGCGAATCGCCATCGACGCACCCGGCGGAAAGGCTGGCGGTGACGGGCGGCCGCGGGGGCGCCGCCGCTACGAGGACGCTCTCGGCAGCGCGGTGTCGAGGTGGCGGGCGACGATGCGTCCGGCGGTGTAGATCGAGATCTGGGGCGGCACGCCGATGGAGGTGGGAAAGAGCCCGCCGTCGGCGACGTAGAGGCTCTCGAGCTGGTGGTGACGCCCGTCGGGCCGCACCACGCCGTCCCTGGCGGAGCCGCTCATGCGCGCGGCGCTCATGGGGTGGACGGCGAGCACCGGCAGCTCGAGCGGGCCCAGATTCTCGGCGCGGATCAGCCCCAGGTCGCGCTCGCTCGTCACCTCGAGCGGCTCGACGAACGGCACCACCACGCGCTTGGCGCCCGCTGCGAGGTGGAGCCGCGCCGACTCGCGCAGCCCCAGCGCCATCTGCTCGCGGTCGCTCGCGCCGAGGGTGTACTGGAGCTGGATCCGCCCGCGCCGCGTCACCGTCACGCGGCCTTCGGTGCGGTCGTGGAGCATCGGCGTGAACACCACCAGGTGCGCGTAGCGGCCCATGAGCCGCGCGTGCTCGGGGCCGAAGCCCGGCAGGTTGGTGGCGGTGCCGATGGGGTGCGCGAAGTTGCCGACGATCCACACCCGCTTGTCGTCGCGCTCGAAGTCGAGGAACTCCATCACCTCCCACGACTGCGGGATCCCCTTCCAGCCCAGCACCGGCTCGTCGTAGACGCCGGCCACCGGCGCTCCGGGGTGGAGATGGAGATGACGCCCCGCCTGCGCGTGGGGATCGGGCAGGCCCGAGCGCAACATCAGCGCCGCGCTGCCGACCGCCGAACCGGCGAGCACCACCGCGTCGGCGCTGACCTCGAACTCGCCGCGCGGCTGGCCGTCGGCGTCCACGTAGCGCCCGCGCACACCGACCGCGCGGCCGCGCTCGACCTTCACCGCCGTGACCTCGCAGTCGGAGTAGACGTCGAGGCCCGCGGCGAGCCCCGCGGGGATCACCACCTTGAGCGCGTTCTGCTTGGCGTTGAAGGCGCAGCCCAGCTCGCAGAAGCCCGAGCCCACGCACCCCACGCGGTTGTGCGAGAGGAAGCCGCCTTTCCAGCCGAGCGCCTCGGTGCCGCTCTTCATGATGCGGTTGGCGGCGTTGAGCTGCGCCTCGCCGAGCACCGAGACCGAGAGCTCGCTCTCGGTGGCCGCGAAGTCCGCCGCCACCTCGCCCGGCGACCAGCCGCTCACGCCGAGGCGCCGCGCCCACTCGTCGAGCACCGCGTCCGGCGTGCGCTTGCAGAGGTTGGTGTTGTGGACCGTCGAGCCGCCCACGCCGCGCCCCTGCAGCACGGTGACCGACATGTCCTTGGTGGCGCGCGCCGCCCGCTCCTGGAACAGGATCGGCAGCATCTCGTCCTCGCGCTGGGTGAACTCGCTGGGGCGGTGGAAGCCGCCCATCTCGAGCGCCACCACGTCGCGCCCGGCGCGCGCGAGCTCGCGCGCGCACATCGAGCCGCCGGCGCCGGTGCCGACCACCACCACGTCGCAGCGGCGGTGGAACGGCTTGGTCAACGACCGTCCCCGGACGATCACGTGACGGCTCCGCTCGCGCGCTTGCGGCGCCCGTCGTCGCCGACGAGGTCGTCGCCGTCGGCGGCGAGCCACGCCGGATCGAAC
>CAYMQR010000800.1:0-1934 GCA_964392195.1 uncultured bacterium
GGTCTCGTTCGACGCGCCCGAGCGCAAGGGGGAGACCGTGAAGGTCGACGCCGCGATGGTCCGCGACCGCCTCAAGGACGTGGTCGAGGACACGGACCTGAGCCGGTACATCCTCTAGGAAGACCGCGCCGCCCGCGACGATCGCCGGGCGGCGATCGCCACCGCCGCGACTGGACGGCGCCCCGAGCCACCAACCTCCGCAGATGCCATGGAACGAATGATCGAACGCGCGCAGGTCCTCATCGAGGCGCTGCCCTACATCCAGCGCTTCGCGGGCAAGACCGTCGTCATCAAGTACGGCGGGGCGGCGATGGTCCACGCCGAGCTCAAGGACGCCTTCGTCCAGGACCTCGTGCTGTTGCAGCTCGTCGGCATCCGGCCGGTCGTGGTGCACGGCGGCGGGCCGCAGATCAACGAGTGGCTCGACAAGCTCTCGATCTCGTCCGAGTTCGTCGACGGGATCCGCGTCACCAGCGCCGAGGCGGTCGAGGTCGTGGAGATGGTGCTGGTCGGCCACGTCAACCGCACCATCGTCCAGAAGATCCAGTCGGTGGGTGGGCGCGCGGTCGGCCTGTCGGGCAAGGACGGCGGCCTGGTGCGCGCCCGCAAGGCGCCGCCCAAGCAGACCTCGGCCGGGCCCCGCGACATGGGCCAGGTGGGCGAGGTCGTCGCCGTCGACGCGAGCGTGATCGACCACCTCGACGAGGGCGGCTTCATCCCGGTGATCGCGCCGGTCGCGGCGGGCGAGAGCGGCGAGACCCTCAACCTCAACGCCGACACCTTCGCCAGCGCCCTGGCCGTGGCCCTCAAGGCCGAGAAGCTCGTGCTCATCACCGACGTCGAGGGCGTCAAGGACGCGGAGGGCAAGCGCATCACCAACCTCACCGCGGCCGAGGCGCGCGCCCTCATCTCCCAGGGCACCGCGAAGGGCGGCATGATCCCCAAGCTCCTCGCGGCGCTCGCCGACGGCGTCCACCAGGCCCACGTGATCGACGGCCGCGTGCCGCACGCCGTGCTGCTCGAGATCTTCACCGACCGCGGGATCGGGACCCTCATCACGCCGTGACCACGACCAACGACACGCTCGCCGCGAGCGAGCCCGTGCTCACCTCCGACGAGGTGCGGGCGCTCAACGCCAGCCACCACACCGCCAACTACGGCCGCTCGCCGCTGGTGATCGTGCGCGGCGAGGGCATGTACCTGTGGGACGCGGACGGCAACCGCTACCTCGACTTCGTGGCGGGGATCTCGGTGGCGAACCTCGGCCACTGCCCGCCCGTCCCCACCGCCGCCGCCAAGAAGCAGCTCGACACGCTGTGGCACGCGTCGAACCTGTGGCACACGGTGCCGCAGGCGCGGCTCGCCGCGTGGCTCACCGAGCACAGCTTCGCCGACCGGGTGTTCTTCTCGAACAGCGGCGCCGAGGCCAACGAGGCGGCGCTCAAGCTCGCGCGCAAGCGCTCGAACGACGCCCACGGACCGGGCCGCTTCGAGGTCATCACCGCCACCAACAGCTTCCACGGCCGCACCTTCGCGACCCTCACCGCCACCGGCCAGGAGAAGGTCCACGCCGGCTTCGAGCCGCTGATGCCGGGCTTCACCTACGTGCCCTTCGGCGACCTCGAGGCGGCGGCGCTCGCGATCACGCCGCGCACCTGCGCGATCCTGGTCGAGCCGATCCAGGGCGAAGGCGGCGTCAACGTGCCACCCGCCGGCTACCTGCGCGGGCTGCGCCAGCTCGCCGACGACGCCGGGCTCACGCTGATCTTCGACGAGGTCCAGTCGGGTCTCGGCCGCGCCGGCGCCTTGTGGGCCCACCAGCGGTTCGACGTCGCGCCCGACGTGATGACCCTCGCCAAGTCGCTCGGCTCGGGCCTGCCGATCGGCGCGATGCTCGCCACCGAGCCGTTCGCGCAGCACCTCACCAAGGGCTC
>CAYMQR010000801.1:0-1931 GCA_964392195.1 uncultured bacterium
CGCGTCCGTCGTGGAGGATGCGCCGCTCCTGGTCGAACCAGTGGAACACCATCGGTGGCAGCTCGCCGCCACCCGCCGCGGCGCGCTTCGCGAGCACCACCAGCAGCGCCAGCGACGCCGTGCCCGGCCCCGCGCCGAGGTCCGCCACCACCATGCCGCCGCGGCGCACGCCGTCGGCCAGCGCGGCGTCGACGGCGCCCGGGTGCTCGCGGAAGAGCTGCGCGAACTTCGCGGCCTGGAGCGGCAGGAAGTAGAGCAGGTAGGCGGCGCGGAAGCGCGCGTGCTCGAGGTAGCCGCGCGCCTGCGGTCGCCCCATCGCGCTGGTGCGCTCCACGGTGAGCCGCATCGAGAGCTCGCGGATCGCCTTGATCTGGAAGGCGCCGTCCTGGCGCGTGAACGGCCGCTCGCGCCACGACTCGCGCGGGCTGTAGGCGCGCTTCACGTGGCGCGTCACGGCGTCGTCGAAGAGCCACGACCAGGTGGGTTCCAGCTCGAGCAAGCTCATGCGCGCAGGGTAGACCATCGGCGGCGCGCGCGGCGCGTTTGGCCGTTCGTGCGCCCGGTCGCCTATCCTTTGCGGCTTCATGCCGAGGATCTCCCGTCGCGCCCTCCCGGCGCTCGCCCTCGCCGCGGTGCTCGCGTGCGCGCTCGCCGCCTGCAACCGCCCCCCGGCCGAGCCGCCGCCGGTGGTGCTGGTGGTGATCGACACGATGCGCGCCGACCACCTCGAGTGCTACGGCTACGGCCGCGTCACGTCTCCCGCGCTGTGTGGCCTCGCGAGCGACGGCGTGCTCTTCGAGCGCGCCTACGCCACGCGCACCGAGACCGTCCCGGCGATCTCGTCGATCCTGACCGGCCTCTACCCGCCGCTCCACGGCGTGCGCGCCAACTACTCGGTGTTGCCCGAGGGAGTCGCGACGCTGCCCGAGCTGCTCGCGCCGCGCGGCTACGCGACCGGCGGCTTCGTGTCGAGCTTCGTGATGATCCGCGACTTCAGCGGCTTCGCGCAGGGCTTCTCGGTCTACGACGACCACGTGCGCTCGCCCGAGGGCCTGCGCGAGAACTACGAGCGGCCGGCGCGGGAGACCGTGGACCGGGCGCTCGCGTGGCTCGCCGGCGCGGGCCTGCGGCCGTTCCTGTTCGTGCACCTGATCGAGCCGCACGGCCCCTACAACCCGCCACGGCGCTTCCTCGAGAAGCTCGCGCTGCCGCGCGAGGGCGAGCGCGTGCCGCTCGAGCGCATCCCGTCGAGCCAGCGGCTGCCGGGAGTCGAGCTCGTGTCCGAGTTCGTGGGGCGCTACGACGGCGAGATCGCCGCCGCCGACGCCGAGCTCGGCCGGCTCGTCGCGCGGCTGCGCGCGAGCGGGCTCTTCGACGAGAGCCTGATCGTGGTGACCGCCGACCACGGCGAGTCGCTCGGCGAGGGCGACGTGTGGTTCAGCCACGGCGAGCGCCTCGACGACCCGCAGGCGCGGGTGCCGCTCGTGATCAAGCTGCCGGCCGGCACCGGCCGGGTCGCGCCGGGGACGCGTGTCGCCGAGCCGGTCTCGGCGGTCGACATCGTGCCCACGGTGCTCGCCGCGGTGGGCGCGCCCGCGCCCGCCGAGCCGCTCTCGGGTACGGATCTCCTGCCCGTGGCACGCGGCAAGCGGCGCCCCGGTCCGCCGCCGCTCACCGAGCGCGTGTCGCGCCAGGACCTGCGCGTCATGGCCCACGACCGCGACTGCGCGGTGCACTGGGCGATCCCGCGCCACCCACCCCCCGACGCGAACCGCTGGACCGAGGCGGTGAGCGCCGTGAGCGTCGAGCCGCCCGAGGCGGGCGAGCCGTGCAAGGAGCGCCTCGCCCGCGAATCCTTCGCGGGGGTCCGGGACGCGCTCGCGCTCGCGCCGCGCTTCCCGGTGACCCGCCGCACCGACGTGCTCAAGCCG
>CAYMQR010000802.1:0-1922 GCA_964392195.1 uncultured bacterium
CGGGGCCCGTCCCCGCCCGCCCGCGACGTTCCGTCAGCCCACCATCGCCGCGCCGAAGCGCGCGGCGATGGTGTCGCGGCGGAAGTCGAAGATCCGCTCGAGCGTGCGCCGCACCCACAGCGCGTGGACGAGCTCGCCGAGCGGGCCGAACGGCAGCTCGTATTCGACCCGGTCCACCAGCCGCGTACCCCCGGCGACGCCTTCGAACTCGTGGGTGTGGATCCACACCGCGTACGGCCCGCGCTCCTGGCGATCGACGAAGCGTCGCGGCGGCTCGTACGCGGCGATCTCGGTGAGCCACCGCATCGGCACGCCGAACAGCGCGATCCGGTACTCGATGCGCGCGCCGGCGCGCATCTCGATGGGTAGCGCGGTGCGGAAGCGGAAGTGCAGGAACGGCGGCGTGATCTGCTGCAGGTTGGCGGCGTCGGCGAAGAACGCGAACACCTCGTCGAGGGGCGCCTGGACCGTCTGCTCGCGGTGCAGCGTGTGTCGGGTGGCCATGGCGCGGGACCGTAACGAGGCGCTCGGTCGATCGTCAAGGATCTGTCGAGATTTTGTTTTGATCCGAGCGCGGTCGGTGCTACGATCGATTTCGTCCAGGCGCGGCGGTCTACGAGGAGGTGCGGTGTTGGGCGAGCGCGGTCTCTACAAGATGAAGACGATCTCCCGTCTCACGGGCTTCTCGGCGGCGGTGCTGCGCGCCTGGGAGACCCGCCACGGCTTCCTGCTGCCGGTGCGCACGCCGAGCGGGCACCGCCTCTACACCGAGAGCGACCTCAAGGTCCTCGAGCGGGTCCGCGAGCGCATCAAGCAGGGTCACTCGATCGGCGAGATCGCGGTGCTCGGCCGCGACCGGCTGCTCGCCGAGGCCAACCTCGGCGAGCGCCTGCAGTCGCGCTCGACCAGCGAGAGCTCGCTCACCGCCGCCGAGGAGACGCGCTCGGCGCTCTCGCCCGGCCTGCTCGAGGAGCTGCGCCGCGCGGTGGTCTCCGCCGCGCGCGTCCTCGACGCCGTGGCGCTCGACGCGGCCCTCGATCGCGCCTTCGCGAGCACCTCCACGGAGCAGGTGCTGAATCACGTGCTGCGGCCGGCCGCCACCGAGATCGGCGAGCTGTGGGCGGCGGGTGTGCTGAGCGTGGCGTCCGAGCACATGGCGTCGGCGGCGTTCGTGGCGCGCATGCACGAGCTGCTGGCGGCGCTCGCGCCGGTCAGCGCCACCGCGCCTGTGGCGCTGGTGGCGTGCCTGCCCGACGAGCAGCACGAGGTCGGCGCGCTCGCGGTCGCGCTGCACCTCGAGCAGCGCGGCTACCGCGCGATCTACCTGGGCCAGGGGCTGCCGATCGAGGACCTCGAGCGCGCCTGCGAGCAGGTCACGCCCGCCCTGGTCGCGCTCTCGGTCAGCCGCGAGGCGCTGCTCGCCGTCCACGCGCCGCGCCTGCTCGAGCTGGTGCGGCGCCGCGCCGCCACCACCAGGTTCTGGCTGGGCGGCGCGGGCGCGACCGGGGACCTGTCGGCGTTCAGCGACGCGGGGGTCCTGGTGTGGCCGCCAACACGCTCGCTCAGCCAGCTCGACTCGACCGCCGACGCGAGCGCGCGCGGCGCGCAGCCGCCCCGGCGCCGCGCCACCCGCAAGGGCCGCCCGGCGCGCGTCTCGGTCCATTGACCCGCGCGCGCACCGGCACGAGAGTGTCGGGATGGAAGGCCGCTTCGAGATCCGCTCGCGCCTCGCCGCGGACGCGGACACGGTGTGGGCTCACGCCTCGAGCCTCGAGGGCGTCAACCGCGAGCTGAGGCCGCTCTGCCGGATGACGTTCCCGGCGCACGCGCGGGTGCTCACCGAGGAGACGGTCCCGCTCGGCCAGCGGCTCTTCCGCAGCTGGATCCTCCTCGGCGGCGTGTTGCCAGTCGACTACGACGAC
>CAYMQR010000803.1:0-1919 GCA_964392195.1 uncultured bacterium
CGCCGTATCGGACCGAGGTGCGTCCACGCGCGCGGCCGCCCGGTCCCGCGCGCGGGCGGGCTTACGCCCCCCCCTCCTGGGGGTCTGCCCCAGGCCATGTAGGGGCGAGCGTAAGCTCGCCCGGCGATACGACGATGGCGCGCGCGCCTCCGGCGCGCCGCACGCCTACGGCGCGACGATCTCGGGCGCGGCGCGGTCGGCGAGGTCGACCACCGTGAGGCCCGCCGAGCCGTCGGCGACGTAGGCGTAGCGCTCGGTGAGCGCCACTCCGTACGCCTCGCCGCGGGTCTTCACGAGGCCGAGCTTCTTCGGCGCGTCGGGGTCACCAACGTCGATCAGGAAGAGACCCTGCTGGTGGCCGGCCACGGCGGCGAGGCCGTCACGAACGTCGATCCCGAACTGATACCCACCGAGCGCGGTCTTCCCGCGCAGCCGCGGCTCGCTCGGGTTGGTGAGGTCGAGGACCTGGATCCCGCCGGTGTAGAGGCTCAAGTAAGCGAGCGGCCCCTCGTGCGCGATCCCCACCACCTTCTTGGGCCCGGTCCAGAGGATGGAGATCGGTGACGGCGGCGCCGCGCCGCGGTCTTCCTTCTCGCGCGCGGTGAGCGGCTTGACCGGGTACTGGCCCGTGGGGTCGAGGACCTCGACGCCGCCCATGTAGTTCGACACCACCACCACGTCGTCCATCGAGGTGAGCGTGAAGGCGTAGCCGCCCTCCATCTTGTCGCCGGCGCGCACCGGCTTGTCGGTGTCGGTGCGCGTGAGGTCCAGCTCCGCGAACTTGTACATGCCCTCGGCGGTGTAGGCGCGATCGCCCACCACGCCCACCGCGAACGCGTGCTCGGGCGTGTCGAAGACCCGCACCTGGCGCGGCGTCGTGGGGTCGCTCACGTCGAGCTCGACGAGGCCCATCTGGCCGGCGGCCACCAGCGCGCGCGAACCGTCGACTCGCACCGAATACGCGTAGTCGGTCACCGGCACCGTTGCGAGCGGCCGCGGGTGGGCGGGGTCGGGAGCGAGGTCGTAGATGCCGAGCCCCGCCTCGCCGTTGGCGAGGTAGAGCCGCCCGTCGGCGACCGTCGCGCCGCGCGCGGTGGGCGCCACCTTCGAGCGGCCCAGCAGCGCCGGCGCGCTCGGGTCGCGCGCGTCCACCACCGCGGCGCCCTGCGCGAGCAGGCCCACCACCACGCGCTCGCCGGTGAGCGCCAGGGTGTGCGCCGACCCGAACAGCGGAAGCGAGCCGAGTAGCCGCGGCGCCGCGGGATCGTGGGCGTCGGCGATCGCGAGCCCCCACGGCTCCTGCGCCAGGTACACACGGTCGCCGCGCACCCTGAGGTCCATGGTCTCGCCGGGGAGGTCGAGGTGGCCGACGATCCTCGGCGCGCGCGGCTCGCTCAGGTCGGCGACCAGCAGGTCGTGGTCGACGCCCGCCAGGAACGCGCGCGTGCCCTCGATCTCGATGGCGAGCGGCGGCGGGTCGATCGGCTCCCACAGCGCCGGCACCGAGGCCGGCGGGAGTGGCACGGTGTTCACGAGCGCCGGCGCCTTCGGGTCGGTCACGTCCACGACCAGGATGCCCTTCTTGCCGTCGGCGACGTACGCGAGGTTGCCGACCACCGCGACGTCGTTCGACCACGGCGTGTCGCGGAACGTGCCGACCAGCCGCGGACGGCGGCGGTTCGCCACGTCGAAGATCCGCACCCCGTGGTCGCGCTCGGTGGTGTAGAGGCGGTCGGCGGCGAGCGCCAGCCCGAAGCTGTAACCCGCGCTCGGCAGCCCGGTGATGCGCCGCGGGTGCGCCGGGTCGGCGACGTCGACCACCACCAGCCCGGCGTCTCCGGCGCCGACGTAGAGCACGTCGCCGTCGAGGACCATGCCGTGCACGATCCCGCCCAGCGCGAGCTGTCCGACGGTGCGGA
>CAYMQR010000804.1:0-1905 GCA_964392195.1 uncultured bacterium
CGTAGTACTTGATGATCGAGATCTCCTCGCGCGACTCGTAGAGGCCGTGCTTCTCGATGCGCTCGGCGGCGTGCAGCACCATGAGGCGCGAGGCGTGGATCTCGGCGCGGCTGTCGGCGATCCACTCCTGGACGATCTGGCGATGGCCGAGGGCGCGCCCGCGCGCCAGCTCACGGCTCGCGGCGCGCGCGCACATGAGCGCGAACGCGCGCTCGCAGATGCCGATCCAGCGCATGCAGTGGTGGATGCGGCCGGGGCCGAGGCGCTGCTGCGCGATCGCGAAGCCCGCGCCCTCCGAGCCGAGCAGGTTCTCGTACGGCACGCGACAGCCCTCGAACACCACCTCGCCGTGGCTCAGGAACTCGGCGGCCGGCTCGCCCATCACCGGCAGGTTGCGCACCAGGCGGAAGCCCGGGGTGCCGGTGGGGACGATGATCTGGCTGGTGCGCGCGTGGGCGCTCTCGTTGTCCGGGTCGGTCACCGCCATGCAGATCGCGAACGCCGCGCCGTCGGCGGCGGTGGTGAACCACTTGCGGCCGTCGATCACCCACGAGTCGCCGTCGCGCACCGCGCGGGTCTCGAGCCAGGTGGGGTTCGAGCCCGGCGCGTCCGGCTCGGTCATCGCGAAGCAGCTCCGGATCTCGCCGCGCGCGAGCGGCATCAGGAACCGCTCCTTCTGTTCCTCGCTGCCGTGGGAGAGCAGCACCTCCATGTTCGCGATGTCGGGCGCCTGGGTGTTGAAGAGGTAGTGGCCGAGCGGGCTGGTGCCGAGGATCTCGCTCACGTGGGCGAAGTCGGTCAGCGAGAGGCCGAGCCCGCCGAGGTCCTTCGGCATGTGTGGCGCGAACAGGCCGAGGGACTTGACCTTGGTGCGCTTGAGCTCGATCGTGCCCTTGATCTCCGCGAGCGGCCGCGACAGGAACTCCTCCTCGAACGGGTAGACCTCGTCGCGCACGAAGGCGCGGATGGTGTCGAGGGCGGGCCGGACCGCGTCGCTGGGTTCGAACATGGGAGCCTCTCGTTTTGGCGCGCTCGGGCCCGACCGCGCGGTGTTCGTCAGCGCACCGTGACCGTCGCTGGATCGACGAGGTGCGTAGTCGAGTTGAACGCCGCCAGCGACACGCGCCTGGTGGAGAATGCGAGCTCGGTGATCGAGGTGTTGCGCACCAGCCACGAGAGCTCGATCACGCGCTCGTCGCCGATCCCGAGCGCCACCCCGGCCGCGACCGACACCGCTCCGCCCGAGGTGAACGCGGCGATCCGCGCGCCCCTGGCCGCGCCGTCCGTCATGGTGCGGATCCCGCCCGCCACCCGCTCGCGGAAGCGGTCCCACGTCTCGACGCCGTCGAGGACGTGGTCGATCTCGCCGCGCGCCCACATGCGCGTGACCGCGGTGAGCAGCCGCACGAACTCGCGCGACGACGTGTTTCGCAGCTCCGCGAACATGAGCGCGGACGCCGCTAGCTCGGGATCGCGTTCGAGGGCGACCGGCACGCCCGCGGCGAGGATCGAGCCGGCCGGATATTCGTCGAGGGCGGCCAGCGGTTCGGGAGTGGGCCACGGTAGTCCGCGCTCGGCGTAGACCCGCTCCACCTCTTCGTGCGTCTCGCGGTGGCGGCGGCGCGGGCCGACGAACACCCGGTCGAGACGCACGCCCTCGTTTGCCCAGCGCTCTCCGAGCAGCCGCGCCTGCTGGTGGCCGAGCGGCGACAGCACGTCGCCGTCGCGGTCGTAGTCGAGGGAGTTCGCCTGGCCGTGGCGAACGATCAGCAGGGCACCCATGGCCGTCGGACTCTAGCAAGCGCGGCGGGGCCGACCAACCGCGGTCGCGGCGCCGAGGGAGAGCGACGCGTTCGATGAAGGGGCTGGCGCGAGCGGGGGGCCGCGATCTCTCTCCTTTGCCGC
>CAYMQR010000805.1:0-1902 GCA_964392195.1 uncultured bacterium
CACTGCGACGAGGTCGGCCACATGATGGACCTGGGCCACTGCGTCGCGACGATCCACGCCGAGGCGAACGCGATCATCCAGGCGGCGCGGAACGGCGTGGGGATCGAGGGCGCGACGTTCTACACGACCGCGTCGCCGTGCTGGAACTGCTTCAAGATGATCGCCAACGCGGGCGTCAAGCGGATCTGCTTCGCCGAGTTCTACCGGGACGAGCGCATCTTCGAGGTCGCGAAGCGGCTCGGCATCGAGCTGGTCGAGATCCGTCTCGAGCAGGACTGACGTGAGGCGGTGATCCGCGTCGCCGCGCGAGTGTGGAGCGCGCGACGTGAGGCGCGCCGCGGCGCCATGAAGCTCGTCGCTGCTTGACAATGGCGCGAGCGCTCGGTTTGCCTACGCGCCCCATGTCGAAACCCCTCGTCATCGTCGAGTCACCCGCGAAGGCCCGCAAGATCGCGGGCTTTCTCGGCCCGAAGTTCGTGGTCGAGTCGTCGATCGGCCACGTCCGCGACTTGCCGTCGTCCGCCAAGGAAGTGCCGGAGAAGTACCAGAAGGAGTCGTGGAAACAGCTCGGCGTGAACGTCGATCAGGACTTCGAGCCGATCTACATCGTGCCGCCCACCAAGCGCGCGCAGGTGAAGAAGCTGCAGGGGCTCCTCTAGGACGCCTCGGAGCTGTACCTCGCGACCGACGAGGACCGTGAGGGCGAGGCGATCGCGTGGCACCTCACCGAGGTGCTCCGCCCCAAGGTGCCCATCAAGCGCATGGTGTTCCACGAGATCACGCCGCCGGCGATCCGCGCCGCCCTCGAGCAGACGCGCGACCTCGATCAGGGGCTGGTGCAGGCGCAGGAGGCGCGCCGCATCCTCGACCGGCTCTACGGGTACGAGGTCTCGCCGGTGCGGTGGCGCAAGGTGCGCCCGAGGCTCTCGGCGGGCCGGGTCCAGTCGGTCGCGACGCGGCTGGTGGTGGATCGGGAGCGCGAGCGCCGCGCGTTCGTCGCCGCGTCGTTCTGGGACGTCGAAGCGGAGCTCGTCACCGGCGGCGGTGGGCCGGCGGTGCTTGCACGGCTCGTCGAGCTGGGCGACAGGCGGCTCGCGTCGGGCAAGGACTTCGACGCCGGGACCGGCCGCCTTGCCGATCCGGACGCGGTGGTGTGCCTGGACGAGGCGCGCGCGAGGTCGGTCGCCTCGCTCCTGCAGGGAGCGAGCTTCGAGGTCAGCTCGGTCACCGAGCGGCCGTTCACGCAGCGTCCGGCCCCGCCATTCATCACCTCGACGCTTCAGCAGGAGGCCGGCCGCAAGCTGCGCTTCAGCGCCCAGCGCACCATGTCCGTGGCGCAGCGCCTCTACGAGAACGGCTACATCACCTACATGCGAACCGACTCGACGAACCTGTCGAGCCAGGCGCTCGACGCGGCGCGCGCCCAGGTGCGTCAGCTCTTCGGCGCCGAGTACCTGTACCCGGAGGCCCGGGTCTACGCGAAGAAGGTCAAGGGCGCCCAGGAGGCGCACGAGGCGATCCGCCCGGCCGGCGAGTCCTTCGCCACGCCGGAGAGCCTGCGCCGCGAGCTCGATCGCGACGAGCTCGCGCTCTACGAGCTGGTGTGGAAGCGCACCGTGGCGTCGCAGATGAAGGACGCCGAGCAGCTCCGCACCTCGGCCCGGATCGTGGCTCCCGCCGGCGAGCACGGCCAGGCGGTGCTCGCGGCCTCCGGCAAGGTCACGACGTTCGCGGGCTTCCTGCGGGCGTACGTCGAGGGGTCGGACGATCCCGAGGCCGAGCTCGAGGACGACGACCGCGCGCTGCCGCCGCTCGCGCAGGGTGACCGGCTGTCGCCGCGCGGCGTCGAGGCGAAGGGCCACGAGACGCAGCCGCCCGCTCGCTTCACCGAGGCGAGCCTGG
>CAYMQR010000806.1:0-1893 GCA_964392195.1 uncultured bacterium
CCCGTCGAGCTCGGCCGAGAGCCGCTGCAGGCCGCCGAGGTCGACGGCGACGCCGTCGGGCTCGATGCGGGTGAGGACCTGGATGAGCGGCACCTCGAGCTCGCGGTAGAGCGCGCCGAGCCCCTCGCTCTCGAGGCGCGGCGCGAGCCGTTTCTCGAGCAGCCACGTCACGTGCGCGTCCTCGGCCGAGTAGTCGCGCGCGCGCTCCACCGCCACGGCGGCGAACGTCTCGCCCTTCGGCACCGTCTCGGCGTACGAGATCATCTTGTGCTGGAGGTGGACCAGCGCCAGATCGTCGAGGCCGTGGGAGCGGCGATCGGGGGTGAGCAGGTAGTCGGCGAGGAGCGTGTCGCCGTCGATGCCGCGCACCTCGATGCCGTGGGTGCCGAGCACCTCGACGTCGTACTTGATGTTCTGCCCGAACTTCCCCTTGCGCGGGTCCTCGAGGAGCGGCTTCAGCACCGCGCGGACCCGCGGCCACGGCAGCTGCGGCGGACAGCCCAGGTAGTGGTGGGCGACCGGGACGTACCAGGCGACCTGGTCGTCGCAGCACAGCGAGACGCCGACGAGGTTCGCCTCGAGCGCGCGCAGCGAGTCGGTCTCGGTGTCGACCGCGAAGCGCGGCGCCTTCTCCAGGGCGGCGGCGAGCTCGGCGAGCTCGTCCTCGGTGAGCACGAGCCGGTAGCGGCTGCGGTCGACCGACACCATCTCGCCGCCGAACTCGCGCAGCAGCCCGCGGAACTCGAGCTCGGTGAAGAGCGGTCGTGCGCGCTCGACCGGCGGCGGGAACTGGAGCGCCAGCGACTCGAGGGTGACGTCGATCGGCGTGTCGGTGCAGACGGTGGCGAGCTCGAGCGAGAGGTACGCGTTGGCGCGGTCGGCCTCGAGCTTCTTGCGGGTGCCGGCGGGCTCGACCTTCTCGAGGTTGGCGTAGATGCCGTCCAGGCTTCCCCACTGGCCGAGCAGCGTCTTGACGCCCTTCTCGCCGATCCCCTTCACGCCGGGGATGTTGTCGGAGGTGTCACCCCAGATCGCGAGCGCGTCCGCGACCTGCTCGGGAGCGCAGCCGAACTTCTCGAACACCTCGGCCCGGCCGATGCGCTTGTCCTTCATGGTGTCGAGGAGGCTGACGTGGTCATTCACGAGCTGCATCAGGTCCTTGTCGGACGACACGATCACGACGTCGAGATCCCCCTGGTGGCGTCGCGCGAGGGTCGCGATGACGTCGTCGGCCTCGTAGCGCGGCACCTCCAGGAACGGGACGTCGAACGCCTCGGCGATGCGCGGGAAGAGCGGCATCTGGGCGCGCAGGTCCTCGGGCATGTCGGGGCGGGTGCCTTTGTACTCGGCGAAGCGCTCCTCGCGGTGGGTCTTGCCGGGCGGGTCCCACGCGATCGCGAGGTGGTCCGGCTTCTCGTCCTTGATGAGCTTGAGCAGCATGTTGGTGAAGCCGTAGAGCGCGTTGGTCGGCTGGCCCTTGCTGTTCTTCATGCCGCCGATGGCGAAGAACGCGCGGAAGGCGATGTTGGGGCCGTCGACGAGGTAGAGCGTGCGGCGTTTCGCTGAGCTGGTCATGGCGCCAGTGTGAACCAGCCCCTCCGCCTCGCCAACCGCGACGCTCCTTGCAGGGATTCCGGCGATTTGCGATACAACTGCGATCGGCGGTCGGGCGTCGCAGTGCCGACGACTCCCCGCCCGGGCGCCGCGCTCATGACCTTCGAAGACGATCAGCCCACGCTCGCTACCCGGGGCTCGGTGGCGTTCCTGATCGTGCTCTTCGTCCTGATCGGCTCCGACGTCATCGAGGACACCCACCAGGGCGTCGAGTGGACGCACCTGCTGCTCGAGCTCTCGATCGAGGCGGTGATCCTGGTGGGGATCGCGGCGCTGTGG
>CAYMQR010000807.1:0-1889 GCA_964392195.1 uncultured bacterium
CACCGCTATCCGCTGCGCGACGAGCCGGCCGTGGACGACGTCAGCCTTTCGATCCGCCCGGGCGAGTTCGTGGCGCTCCTCGGCGCCAACGGCTCGGGCAAGACCACGCTCGCCAAGCACCTGAACGGGCTGCTCACGCCCACCAGCGGCGCGGTGCGGGTCGCCGGGGCGGACGTGAAGAAGGCCGGCACGGCGCAGCTCGCCCGCCACGTCGGCTACGTGTTCCAGGACCCGGATCACCAGATCTTCTCCGCGACGGTGTGGGAGGAGATGGCGTTCGGGCCGCGCAATCTCGGCGTCCCCGAGGACCAGCTCGAGGCGCGGATCCTCGCCGCGCTCGAGGTCGTCGGGCTCGTCGACGAGCGCGACCGCGATCCGTTCGTCCTCACCAAGGGCCAGCGCCAGCGCCTCGCGGTGGCGAGCGTGCTCGCCACCGCACCCGGCATCTTGGTGCTGGACGAGCCCACCACCGGTCTCGACTACAACGATCGCGAGCGTATGCTCGCGCTGCTCGCCGACCTCCATCGCCGCGGCCACACGGTGCTGGTGATCACTCACGCGATGGAGGTGGTGGCGAGCCACTGCGAGCGCGCGCTGGTCATGGCGGGCGGCAAGCTGGTCTTCGACGGCGGCATCCCGGAGCTCTTCGCGAACGACGCGGTGCTCGCCCACGCCCGGCTGCGAGCGCCCACCGCGTGGCGCCTCGGCCGCATGCTCGGTCTCGACACGCTCACGCCCGAGGAGCTCGGAGCGGCGCTCACGCGCGACGCGCGGGGGAGCGGGTGATGAAGCTCTTCCTCTACGTCGACCGCGAGAGCGTCCTGCACCGGCTGCACCCGGTGACCAAGCTGGTCGCGCTGCCGGTGCTGTTCGCAGTCGCGATGCGGCTCGAGCGTCTCGAGACCCTCGCGCTGCTGGCGCTGGTGGTGCTCGGGGTCGGGGCGCTCGGGCGCGTCCTCGACGCGGTGGCGGGCATGGCGTCGCTCTTGATCACGCTGCTGTTCGCCACCACCCTCATGTGGTGGCTGTTCGCGCCGCAAGGCGGGTTGATCCGCGCCGGCTTCCAGGCGGCGGCGCTCGCGCACGCAGCGGGGCTCGGGCTCAGGCTCGCGTTGATGGTGGCGAGCGGGATCGTGTTCCTCGCCACCACGCGGGTCGAGGACTTCGCCCACGGTCTGCGCACGCTGGGACTGCCGTACCGGGTGGCGTTCGCGCTCACGCTCGCGTTCCGGCTGGTGCCGACCTTCGTGGCGTCGGGGCGCGCGGTGGCCGAGGCCCAGCGCGCCCGCGGCCTCGACCTCGATCACGGCGGGCTGGTGACGCGCATGCGGCGCTACACACCGCTCGTGGTGCCGATGTTCCTGACCTCGATCCGGCGCGCCGACCGCCTCGCCGCCGCGCTCGAGACCCGCGGCTTCGGCTCGGGGGAGAAGCGCACCGACCTCGCCGAGCACCGCTTCGGCGCGCGCGACGCGCTCGCGGTGGTGGCGCTCGTCATGCTCGTGGCTTCCAGCATCTGGGGAGCCGAGCTCGCCGGGCAGCCGGCGGTCCACGAGGCGCTCTCCTCGGCCCGGGCCTGGCTCGAGGTGCTCTACGCGAAGGCGGCGGCGCGGCCGTGAGGCCGTGCGCAGCGCGCTCGCGCCCGGAGGCCGCATGACCCGCGCACGCCGCTCGACTCCCGCCCCCTCGCGCCGCGCCGTCCACGCGGCGGCGCCGGTGCGCATCGACCTCGCCGGTGGCACCGTCGACCTGTGGCCCCTCTACGTGCTCTTCCCGGGCGCCACCACCAACAACGTCGCGGTGCGGATCTACGCCCACTGCTGGGTCGATCCGCTCGCCGGTACCCGGGTACGCATCGAGTCGCTCGACCAGGGACTGGAGGCCGAGGG
>CAYMQR010000808.1:0-1866 GCA_964392195.1 uncultured bacterium
CGTCGACCAGCTCGAGAGCGTCGGCTTCGCCCTTCGCGTGAACAACCTCAAGCTGGCTGGCTCGCAACTCGTCGTCGAGATCGTGAGCGATGCGCTGACCGCGGCCGGGATCGCGGCCTACAAGAACGATTCTCGCTTCTCGCTCGGACGCCACCTGCGGGACGCCTACTCGGCGCTGGTGATGATCAACAACGACCGCGTCCTCGAGACGAACGCCGCGATCCTGACGATCTACAAGGGGATCTGAGTGCACATGAAGACGGAGACCGACGTGTGGTGTGAATTGCGAGACCGCTTGCTCGAGAAGCGAATCCTCGTCGCTTCGGGCGTGCCCGGCGTCTTCGGGCGCTCTGCGACCTTCGAGCGCATCGTGGCCGGCATCCAGAGCGCGATCACGCGCACGAACGCCGAGGACGGCGCCGAGATCATGCGCTTCTCGCCCGTGCTGCCGCGCCAGATCCTGCGGCGGACCGGCTACATGGAGAACTTCCCCCACCTCTGCGGCTCGGTGCACGCCTTCCACGGCAACGGCGCCGATCACGCGGCGCTCGTGGAGAAGGTCAAGAGCGGTGCCGACTGGACGCCTCACCTCGTGCAGACCGAGGTCGCGCTGACTCCCACGCCCGACCCCACCGACAGACAGGAGAGAGACGTGAATCACGGCATCGAGCGCGAGCTGGTCGACTTCGACGTGCTGGCGCAGTGGATGGACGCGCAGGGGCTGCCGCGCGGTGCCTTCGAGCAGGTGACGCCGCTGAGCGGCGGGACACAGAACACGCTGGTGCGCTTCCGCCGCGGTGGGCGCGAGTACGTGCTGCGGCGCGGCCCGCGCCATCTGCGGCCGGCGAGCAATGAGGTGCTGCGGCGCGAAGGGCGCGTGCTGACCGCGTTGGCCGGCAGCGACGTGCCGCATCCGGGCTTCATCGCCGGCTGCCCGGACGAGACGGTGATGGGCGGCGCGGTGTTCTACCTGATGGAGCCGATCGAGGGCTTCAATCCGTCGACCGGCCTGCCGGCGCTGCACGCCGGCGATCCGGCCATCCGGCGCGAGATGGGCTTCCAGGCAGCCGAGGCGCTGGCCAGCCTGGGGCGCGTCGACCACGTCGCGGTCGGGCTCGCCGACTTCGGCAAGCCGGAGGGCTTTCTCGAGCGCCAGGTCGGCCGCTGGATGAAGGAGCTCGAGTCGTACTCGCGCCACGAGGGCTATCCCGGTCCGCAGATTCCGGGGCTCGATCAGGTCGCCGCCTGGTTGGATCGCGACCGGCCGACGACGTGGACGCCGGGCATCATGCACGGCGACTACCACTTCGCCAACGTCATGTACGCCTACGACGGCCCGCGCCTGGCAGCGATCGTCGACTGGGAGATGTGCACCATCGGCGACCCGCTGCTCGACCTCGGCTGGCTGATCGCCACCTGGCCGAGCGAGGGCTTCGCCAGTCCGGCGGCCGCGCTCGCCCAGGGCGGCGCGCTGCCGACCACCGACGAGGTGGTGGCGCGCTACGCGGCCGGCTCGACCCGCGACCTCTCCGCCATCCAGTGGTACGCGGTCATGGCGTGCTTCAAACTCGGCATCGTCCTCGAAGGGACACACGCGCGGGCCTTCGCCGGCAAGGCGCCGCAGGCGACGGGCGATATGCTGCACGCCGTCACGCTGGGGCTCTTCGCGCGCGCGCAGGAGTTGATGAAGGGCTGAGGGCCGAGAGCCGACGGGCCGCCGCGGTCAGCTGAGCTCCGTCCGTTTCGAACAACTGTCGTTGAGCTCCGTCCGTTTCACACAGCTGCCGTGGCAACTTCGAGGGTTCCTTCCCCCCTTGCGGGGGAAGGACAGGATGGGGGGTCGACGGCAAGCGCTGTCGCGCGAGC
>CAYMQR010000809.1:0-1859 GCA_964392195.1 uncultured bacterium
GGAGCACCACCCGCACCGCGGACGTGGCCGCCTCCGCGGGCACGGAGACGCGGGCGCGGCGCGGGAACACCGCGCGCGGATCGCCGTCGGTACCGGCGGCGGGCGACGACGCGGCCGCCGCCAGCGCGAACGCCAGCGCCGCCGCGCCGAGCGAGGCTCCGCGCACGCCCATCACGCCTCCTCCTTCCGGTACACGAAGCGCTGGTAGAGGAGCGACACCAGCAGCAGCCCGACGCCGAGGCCCAGGAACGAGGCCGCGCGGTAGAGGCCGGTGAGGCCGGAGAGGTCCCACAGGAAGACCTTCACCACCGCCACCGCCAGCACCGCCAGCGACACCCACCTGAGCGGCTCGATGCGCCGCGCCACGCCGATCACCAGCAGCACCACCGCGTAGAGCGCCCACGCCACCGAGGTGGTGAGGTTGCGCGCCTGCGCGGTGCGCGAGAAGTCGAGCGAGAGGTGCACGCCGGTGCCGAACGCGTCGGCGATCGTGAGGTTGATCCACACGAACACCACCACCACGGCGGCCAGGCCCAGTGCGCCGGCCAGCCACGGCCGCTGCTTCTGGTAGAGCGAGCGCTGCTCGCGGGGCCGCAGCCGCGCGACCTCGATCGGCGCCAGCCGGCGCGCGCTCTCGACCAGCGCGGCGGCGGGGATGCCGTAGGTGTAGAGGAGCCAGTTGAGCACCGGCAGGCTGCCGCGCGGGTGGTACGAGAAGACCTCGGCGTTCGCGACCAGCCGCACCGTGATCGCCGCGAGGAAGCCGATCGACACGTACTTGAGCCCGACCTGATCGAGGCGCTCGAAGAGCACCATCAGCGCGAGCCCCTCGAGCGCCCAGCCGATGGTGATCCACTCGCGCTCGAGCTGCATCGGGATCGCCACCGAGACCAGGCCGAGCGCCACCGCGGCGAACCACGCCAGCGACCAGCGGCGGCGCTGCTCGTCGGCGGCGAAGAAGACCCGCGCGCGCGCCGCGGAGGCGAGGCTCGGGAGCGCGAGCAGGATCGGCAGCGCGCCGATCGCCCGGTCCCCCCAGGTGCCGAGCCACGCGTCGCGCGCGGGCAGCAGCCACACCAGCGGCGCGAGCGCCGCGGCGCGCCACGCGCCGCGCGAGGTCTCGAAGCGCCGCCCCGCCACGAACGGCCAGCCCGCGAACATCACCACCGCGGCGAGCTGGAACGGCAGGCCGAGCCAGCGCGGCTCGCTCGAGGTGTGCGCCATCCCTTGCCACGCCGAGTGCACCAGCACCACCGCCAGCATCGCCGCGAACGCCCACGCGCCGTGGCCGGAGCGCGCCGCGGCGAGCAGCGCGAGCGCGCCGAGCACCAGCGAGGTGGCGAGGGTGAGCACCGGCTCGTGGCGCAGCGGGCCGAAGCTCACCAGCGCCGCGGAGAAGAGCGTGATCCCGACCGGCAGCACCACCGCGGCCAGCTCGCCGCCGAGCCAGGTGGTGCCGCGCCGTCCGGCGAGCGCCGCCACCTGGGCCGCGACCGCGGTCGCGATCAGCACGCCGACCACGAAGCTCGCGGGCTGCTCGTCGAGCGCGTTCCCGAACCAGCCGATGAGCAGCGCGGTCACCAGCACGCTCGCGACCGCGCCGATCCAGGTCGCGCCCGAGACGCGCGCCTGGCGCAGCAGGAGTCCGCCCAGCGCCCAGCCCAGGATCGGCATCGCCCACGGCCCGTTCGACGCGTCCCAGCGCAGGAACCAGCAGCCGAGGAAGACCAGCCCGGCCGTCAGCGCGGGGATCGCCGGCACCGCGCTCTCGAGCTTGCGTCCGCCTCGGCCGTCCCACGCGGCTCGCTCCCACCCCCGCGCCGAAGCCCGCGACGAGCGCTTCGCTGGAGCAGCTCCTC
>CAYMQR010000810.1:0-1858 GCA_964392195.1 uncultured bacterium
TCTACCGCCGCCTCGTGCTCGGGCAGCGCGTGCCGGCGCGGCGACGGCTGCTTCTACCAGCACGCGCTTCGCGACGCGCACGCCGCGAGCGTGATCGTCACCAACCACGCGCTGGCGCTGCTCTGGCCCGAGCGCTACCCGACCACGCGCCACCTCGTTGTGGACGAGGCACACGGCCTCGAGGACGCCGCGACCAGCCGCTGGTCGGCGGCGTTCGACCCGTGGGTGCTGGCGCGGCTCTTCGACGAGCTGCTCGGCAAGGGCAAGAGCCGCGGGCTCCTCGACGGCGCCGCGCGCGTCGCGCGCACCCTGGTACCCGACGCGGCCGGCGCCGGCGAGCGCGCCGACGCGTGGCTCGCCCGTTCGCGCTCCGCGGCGCAGCGCGCCGCCGCGGCGGTCGGGCCGATCCGCTTCACAGCCGAGCGGCTGCTCTACGAAGGCGGAGTGAAGGGCACCGAAGAGGGGCGGAAGACGCTGCGCATCACGCCGGCGGTGCGGGCGCTCGCCACCCACGACGACCTCGCCAAGCGCTCGGCCGAGTGGGTGGGCGTGGTGGGCGCGCTGCTGCGCGAGCTGTCGGGGATGATCGACTGGCTCGGCTTCGGCGGGGCGGGCGAGGGGATGGCGCGCGAGCTGGCGAGCCTCGCGGTACCGCTCGAGGCGGCGAGCACGCTGCTCGACGCGGCGTTCGGCGAGCACGGCGAGTCGGGTTACGTGCACTGGATCGAGGTCGAGGACCTGCGCGGCACGCGCACCCAGCGCATCCGTCGTGCTCCGGTGTCGGTCGCCGAGCTGGTGAGCGAGAACCTGTTCGGACGCTTCCGCTCCGTGGTGCTGACCTCGGCGACGCTCTCGCTCGGCGGCGAGGGTGCGGGCTACGTGGCGCGGCGGATCGGCTTCGATCGGCTGCCGGAGGAGAAGCGCGCGCCCTTCCTCAAGCTCGCGAGCCCGTTCGACCTGACGCACCAGATGGTGCTCGGCATCCCCGACGACCTCGCCGACGTCAACGCGGGCGAGCCGTTCGTGGCCGACGTCACGCGCGTGCTGGCGGACGTCACGCGCAGCCTGGGCGGGCGCACGCTCGCGCTCTTCGCCGCCAACCGGCGCCGCGACCAGGTGGGCGAGCGGCTCGACAAGGCGCTGCGCGGCGAGCAGATCGAGGTGCTCGTGCAGGGGCCGGGCGGCGGGCGCGACCGGCTGGTGCAGGCGCTGCGCGAGGGCGGGCGCAAGGTCGTGCTCGGCTCGCGCAGCTTGTGGGAAGGAGTGGACGTCCCCGGCAACGTGCTCTCGTGCGTGGTGATCGAGCGGCTGCCGTTCGACTTCCCGGGCGAGCCGCTCCACCAGGCGCGCGAGGAGGCGGTGCGCGAGGACGGCGGCGACGCCTTCGAGGACTTCACGCTGCCGCGCGCGCTGCTGCGCTTCCAGCAGGGAGTGGGGCGGTTGGTGCGCAGCCGCACCGATCGCGGCATCGTGCTGCTGTTGCAGAGCAACCTGATGAAGCGCAGCTATGCGCGCCGCGTGATCGACGCCCTCCCCGGAGTGCAGGTCTTGACCGGCCCCTGGTCCGAGATCCACCCCCAGCTCGAACACTTCACCGACCCGGCGTAGCCGCCGGCGCCGTCCGCCCCCGGTATGGAGGGCGCGCCGCGGATCGATCCCGTTCCCGGGAGGGCTGACGCCCTCCCCTACACTCCCACGCGCCGCATGGAGGGGCACGCGCCGCGTGCCCGGCGACACGGGACGACGTACGCGCCGCCGGACCGTTCGATCCCGGTATGGAGGGCGCGCCTCCGGCGCGCCGCGGATCGATCCCGTTCCCGGGAGGGCTGACGCCCTCCCCTACACTCCCACGCGCCGC
>CAYMQR010000811.1:0-1857 GCA_964392195.1 uncultured bacterium
GCGCCGCTGACTTCACCTTCGCCAGCGTTACCGGCACCCGCCGCATCTACCGCGTCGATCGCGCCGGGCTGGCGATCCTGCGCGGCTACCTCGACTCGTTCTGGAGCGACGTGCTGGAGGCCTTCCGCGCCGAAGCGGAGGCCGAGGCGCGCGCCAACCGGCCGGCGTCGGCACCCACGCCCGCGAAGCCCCGCGCGCGCAAGCCCGCCGCGCCCAGCCGAACCCGGAGGCCGCGATGACCCAGGTGATCCCGTTCCCCGAGCCGCTCGCGCCGGTGCGCAAGAGCGTCGTCGTGCCGCTCGCGCCCGAGCGCGCGTTCCGGCTCTTCACCGAGGGCATGGGCACGTGGTGGCCGCTCGCCAGCCACTCGATCTCCGACGAGCGCGCGGCATCGTGCGGGATCGAGCCGCGCGTGGGCGGCGCCGTCTACGAGTTGCGCGACGACGGCGAGCGATTGGTGTGGGGCTCGATCGAGGTGTGGGAGCCGCCCGCGCGCTTCGTGATGCGCTGGCACCCGGGCCGCGACGTAGCGACCGGTCAGCAGGTGGAGGTCCGCTTCGCCGCCGTGCCCGAGGGCACCCGCGTCGACCTCGAGCACCGCGACTGGGAGCGCCTCGCCGAGCGCGCGGAGGCCGCGCGCACCTCCTACGACACGGGCTGGGACCTGGTGCTCGCGCGCTGCTACGTGGACGCCGCCCGCGGGCTCGCGCCACGCGAGCCCTAGCGTGCGCCCTCGAACTCGATGTCGAGGCGCGCGATCCCGCGCACGAAGTTGGACGGCGCGACGCGCACCTCGGCGCCCGGCGCGAGGCGCGGCTCGGGCATGCGCCGCAGGAGCTCCTCGAACATCACGCGGATCTCGAGGCGCGCGAGGTTCGCGCCCAGGCAGTGGTGGGCGCCGTGGCCGCCGAACGCCACGTGCGGGTTGGGGTCGCGGGTGACGTCGAAGCGGTCGGGGTCGGCGAACACGCTCTCGTCGCGGTTCGCGGACGGGTAGAGCAAGAGCACCTTGTCGCCGGCGCGGATCGTCCGCCCGCCGAGCTCGAGGTCGCGGGTGGCGGTGCGGTTCATGTTCACGATCGGCGAGCCCCAGCGCAGGAACTCCTCGATCGCCACCGGTAGCCGCGCCGGCTCGGCGGCGAGCAGCCGCCACTGGTCGGGATGGCGGACGAGCTGCTCCATCGCCGCCGACATGACGTTGCGGGTGGTCTCGTTGCCGCCGATCAGGAGCAGCAGCGACTCGTGGAGGAGCGCGTAGTCGTCGATGCGCTCGCCGCTCTCGTCGGCGGCGTTGGCGAGGATGCTCATGAGGTCGTCGCGCGGGTCGGCGCGGCGGTCGGCGACGATCGCGTCGAAGTGCTCGCGGTACTCGACCAGCGCGATGGCGGCGGTGGCGGCGACCTCGTCGGGGCTGTTCGCCGCCGTGCCGGCGACCATGTCGTCGGACCACTTCTGGAGCTGCGCGCGGTCTTCGGTGCCGAAGCCGAGCAGCGTGCCGATCATGATCATCGGCACCCGCGACGCGAGCGCCTCGACGAAGTCACACCGCCCGGCGGGCAGCACCGCGTCGAGCAAGCGCGTGACCGTGGCGCGCAGGAACGGCTCGTGCTCGGCCACGCGCCGCGGCGTGAAGCCCTTGTTCACCAGTGAGCGGCGCAGGTTGTGCTGCGGGTTGTCGAAGTTGATCATGGTCGGGAACGGCTCGGCGTCGGGGCGCGAGCCGCCGGCCGAGCTGAAGAGCTCCGGGTTGGCCGAGGCGTGCATGACGTCGGCGTGGCGCGAGAGCCCCCACACGCGGCCGACCTCGTCCCAGAACACCGGCTCGTGGCGGCGCATCCAGCGGTACGCCGGGAACGG
>CAYMQR010000812.1:0-1825 GCA_964392195.1 uncultured bacterium
GTTCGGCGTCGCGTTCGGGCTGGTGCTGCTGCGGGCGTGGTCGCTGCAGGTCGTCGAGCAGAGCGCGCTCTCCGAGCGCGGGCGCGAGCAGGTCGACGACACCGTCGTGGTGAGCCCCACCCGCGGGCGCATCACCGACCGCAGCGGCGCCACCACGCTCGCCGGCAACGTCGTGCTGCCGCTCGCGTTCGTCGACCCGCAGACCTTCGACGCGGACCCCGACGGCAAGGACCCCGCCACGCGCGTCGCGCTCGCGAAGCTGCTCGGGCTCAGCCACGCCGAGCTCGAGCAGCAGCTCGCCAGGGGCGGGCGCTACGTGCGGCTCGTCCATCGCGTCAGCCCGGACGTGGTGACGAAGGTGAAGGCGCTCGGTCTGGAGGGCGTCGGCTTCGAGCCCGAGACGTGGCGCGTCTACGCGGGCAAGGAGCGCGCCGCGCACGTGGTGGGCTTCGTCGGCCGCGACGGCCACGGCCTCGAGGGCATCGAGCTCGCCGAGGACGAGGCGCTCTCGGGCGAGGGCTATCGCCTCGACGCCGAACGCGACGGCCGCGGCCGCGCGCTCCATACCGGCGGCCTCGACGACCGACCGCTCATGCCGTCGGGCAAGGACGTCGCGCTGACCCTCGACCTCGGCATCCAGGAGGCCGCCGAGGAGGAGCTCGGCGCGGCCGTCACGCGCTTCGGCGCGCGCGCCGGGACGGCGGTGGTGCTCGACCCGCGCACCGGCGACGTGCTGGCGCTCGCGGTGGCGCCGACGTTCAACCCCAACGACCTGGGCCACGCGAGCGCCGACCTGTGGCGCGACCGCGCCGTCACCGACGTGTTCGAGCCCGGCTCGACGCTCAAGCCGTTCACCGCCGCGGCGGCGCTCGAGCTCGGCCTCGTCAGCGAGGACGACGAGATCGACTGCCACGGCGGGGCGTGGAAGCTCGGCGACCACGTGATCCACGATCACTCGCGCCACGAGGTGATCTCGTTCGCCGAGGTGATCCGCGTGTCGAGCAACATCGGCACCGCGCAGATCGGCCTGCAGCTCGGCCCCGACGCGCTCGGCGCGTCGCTGGCGAGCTTCGGCTTCGGCCGGCGCACCGGGCTCGGGGTGCCGGGCGAGGTCCGCGGCGTGCTCCATCCGCCCGCGCGCTGGCGGCCGATCCAGACCGCCAACGTCGCGTTCGGGCAGGGCCTGAGCGTGACCGCGGTGCAGCTCGCGTCGGCGTACGCGGCCCTCGCCAACGGCGGCGTGCGCATGGCGCCGCGGCTGGTCCTCGGCGTGCGCGAGGCGAGCGACGGCGCGGGACGCCGCGCCTCCCTCGAGACGCGGCCGTCGGTCGAGCTCGGCCGGCCGATCTCGGCGCGGACCGCCGAGCGGGTCACCGCGCTTCTCGAGGGCGTCGTCACCGCGGAAGGCACCGGCGAGGCGGCGCGCCTGCCCGGCGTGCGGGTCGCGGGGAAGACCGGTACCGCGCAGAAGGTCCGCCTCGACGGCCGCGGCTACGACGACGAGCGGGTGGTGGCGTCGTTCGCGGGCTACGTGCCGGCGGACGACCCGCGGCTGGTGATCGTGGTCGCGATCGACGAGCCGACCGGCCCGGTCACGTTCGGTGGTCAGGTGGCGGCGCCGGTGTTTCGCGAGATCGCCCGCCGCGCGCTGCCGATCGTCGGCGTGCCGGTCGGCGTGACCGACGATGGCGCTCTGCCCGAGACGCTCGTCGCGCGCGCGACGCCGGCTGGCGGAACCACGGGCGGGCGGCGGTGAAGGCGGAGTCAGACATCGGCCGGGTTCCTGTACCGGGGCATCAGTCGAACTGCAGCCGCGCCCGGCGCT
>CAYMQR010000813.1:0-1821 GCA_964392195.1 uncultured bacterium
TGGTACACAGAAGGCTTCGGAGGGCCGCGCTCCCGCGCGGCCGCCGGAGACGAAGGCCGCCGGCGCGGCGCCCGTGCAGAACCGCGCTCCGGTGGAGAGCCGCGGTCCGGTGGAGGGCCGCGGTCCCTCGCGGCCGCCGGACTCCAGGCCGCCGCCACCCAAGGAGCACAAGGACAAGGACGCGCGCCGCGCCGACGCCGAGAAGCGCCAGGCCGACTCCAAGCGGCTCGGCCCGCTCAAGAAGAAGGTCGCCGACCTCGAGCGCGAGATCGGCACCATCGAAGCCAAGAAGAAGGAGATCGAGACCGCCCTCGCCGATCCCGACCTCTACAAGGACACCGCGCGCTTCCAGTCCATGCTGAGCGACTTCGAGAAGGTGAAGATCCAGCTCGACGAACGCACCCGCACCTGGGAGAAAGCGGAAGCCGAGCTCGAAGCCCTCAGCAAGGGCGCGTAGCCGAGTCCCCGGGACGGCGCACGCTTCGTCGTGCGCGCGCCGCTAGCCGCGGTGCAGGGCGAACGTGATCGGCGTCGAGAAGAAGGGCGTCGTGACGAAGCCGGCGATGGTGTCGTCACCGGTGAACGCGCCGTCGAAGCTCGCCCGCCACGCTCCGAACGCCTCGGCCTCGAACGACACGTCGGGGTGATCGTGCCGCCCCTCGACGGTACCGTCGAGGTCGCCGAGCGGATCGATGCGGATCTGCCCGAAGCCGTCGAACCGGCCATCGTCGTGCTCGGTCAGCGTCAGGTCGACCGACACGTTCCAGCCGAGCTCGGCGCGCGCGCCGCCCCACTCGCCCGTGATCGATGGCACGGCGGGCGGAATCGGCGTGTCGCCGTCTCCACCGCAACCCCACCCCACTGCAACCGCCGCCACCGCCGAAGCCACCACCCGTTTCCACCGCATGCTCGTTCGCATGTCGGCCTCCGATGCCCGGGAGGGTGACTTCCACTTAGCACGAATCGCGTGGCCGGGCGCCCCACCCGGAGGCGCGCGCTTCGCCGGGCGCTAGGCGCGGCTCGGCCGCGAGGGACCGCGGCCCTCCAGGCCGGGATCGAGGGGGCTCTCCGATCGGCGCCCGCTCACGCCGGTCGTTCGTAGGGGCGGGCGTGAGCCCGCCCGCGGAGCGAGATCGGCCCGCTCGATCGTGTCCGTTCCCCGGACCTGACCTGCCCGACTCACCAACCCACGGCGCCGAGGTCGAACGGCATCTCCACGGTCACGAGCGGCATCCGCGCGCGCGGGCGGCGCTGGCCGAAGCCGCCGGTCACGTCGATGTCGGGCCCGCGTCCGAACGACGGCTTGAGCCGGTCCACGGTCTCGAACGCGAGCAGCACCAGGTCACGCGCCATCGACGACGAGCGGGTCTCGAACCACGGCCGCGACAGCACACGCAACCCCTTGCGGCGCGGCTCGAACGCGCACGGGGCGAGCAGATCGAGATCCACCGGCCCGCTCGGCAGCGGTTCCAGCGCGGCGAGCCGCGCCTCCTCAACCCAGCGCAGCAGGTCGCGGTCGACGCTGAACACCATGTCCGCATCGCCCGCGCCGCCTCCCGCGTTCGCCTGCGGCGCCACCGCGAGCACCGCGCCCATCCACATCGCCACCCACAGCCACGAAGCCACTCGCGCACCAGCCGCTCGCTCGAAGACGGTCATCGTCATCCCATGCAGTGCTCGGGCGCGCCGGGTCGCGCGTTCGTGCCGAGGGTCGCTTTCAAGATCCGCGCCGCCAAGCGAGAGGTAGTCGAGCGTGCCGAATCGCGGTGCGAGCGCGGCGCCTCCGCGGCGGCGCCGTGGACGATCGAGCGCACCGTCGCC
>CAYMQR010000814.1:0-1810 GCA_964392195.1 uncultured bacterium
CACGACGGTGCGGGTGATGAGCGAGCTCGGCACCACCCTCGCCCGCCAGGGCTTCCGCAACATCGTGGTGTCCAACTTCCACGGCTCGCCGCGCCACTTCGTCGCGATCGAGGCGGCGTGCGAGAAGGTCAACCGCGCGCTGCCCGGCACCCGCATGGTGAGCATCTTCTCGGTGCTGGTCGAGCGGCTCACCGGCGGCTCGGCGCAGCTCGAGCGCTTCACCGACGGCTTCTCCTGCTTCCAGCCCGGCGACCTCGAGGGCGACGCCCACGCGGGCGTGATCGAGACCGGCATGATGCTCGCGCTCCACGAGCGGCGCGTCAGCCCGCGCTACCGCGAGCTGCCGCGCAAGACCGTGAAGGAGTGGGCCCAGGCGAACGGCTACGACGCCGCCGCGCTGCGCCCCGAGGCGCGCGCCGGCAAGGCCGGCTTCCTGGCCATGCTCGCGGTGTGGAAGCCCAACCTCCACTACTGGCTCCACGAGACCTACGCGGGGAACCCGAGCCTCGCGAACCTCACCAACGGCCGCGAGGTGCTCGACACGCTCGCCGGCAAGGCCGCCGAGGTGGTGGCCGAGCTCCTCGACGGGCGCCTCGACCCGCTCGCCGCCCACTCGCCGCTCTGGCCCAAGCGCTTCCTGCTGCTCAACCCGTGGGTGAGCCGCCTCGCCGAGGCCTACCTGCGCTACCCGCACCCGATCGGCTGAGGCGCGCGCCGCGCCACACGGCGCCGGGCGCGACCGCGCTCGCGCGCGGCGCGAGCGTTGCGCTACTGTCGGCGAGTGGCCGGCGAGCGCATCCTGGTGGTCGACGATCTGGAGCTCAACCGGCTCCTGCTCCGCGATCTCCTCGAGGCCGAGGGCTATCGGGTCCGAGAGGCGGTCGACGGCAACGAGGCGATCCTGGCGGTCGCCCACGACCCGCCCGACCTGATCCTCCTCGACGCGGTCATGCCCGACCGCGACGGCTTCTCGGTCACCGCCGCGCTCAAGAGCGACCCCGCGACGCGGCTGGTGCCGATCGTGATGGTGACGGCGCTCTCGAGGCTCGAGGACAAGCTGCAAGCGGTGGCGCTCGGCGTCGACGACTTCCTCACCAAGCCGATCAACGTCGTGGAGCTGCGCACCCGGGTGCGCTCGCTGCTCGCGCTCAAGCACTTCACCGACGAGCTCGAGCACGCCTCGCAGGTCCTCGAGTCGCTGGCGATCGCGGTCGAGAAGCGCGACGGCTACACCGGCGGGCATTGCCGGCGCGTCGGCCGCTACGCGCGCCGCGTCGGGCAGGAGCTCGGGCTCGACCCCGCGACCCTCGACGTGCTGCGCCTCGGCGGCGTGTTCCACGACATCGGCAAGATCACGGTGCCCGACGAGATCCTGCGCAAGGAGGGCGCGCTCGATCCGACCGAGCGCGGCGTCATGGCGCGCCACGTGGACGCGGGCGCGGCGATCTGCGCGCCGATGAAGACGCTGCGCAAGGTCATCCCGCTCATCCGCCACCACCACGAGCGCCTCGACGGCAGCGGCTACCCCGACGGCCTGAGCGGCGGCGCGATCCCGCTCGCGGTGCGGATCGTGAGCGTGGTCGACATCTTCGACGCGCTCTCGACGCTCCGGCCGTACCGCGAGCCGCTCGCGCCCGAGGACGCGCTCGCCACGCTGCGCGCCGAGGCCGCCCGCGGCTGGTGGGACGGCGAGCTGGTCGAGGTGTTCGCGCGGGTCCTCGGCCGCGACGGCATCGACCGCGAAGACGGCTAGGCGGGCTCGACGTCATGCCGGCGGACGGCCGGGAGGCCGTCCCTCCGAAGGCGTGAC
>CAYMQR010000815.1:0-1804 GCA_964392195.1 uncultured bacterium
CCCGTCGTCGCCGACGAGGTCGTCGCCGTCGGCGGCGAGCCACGCCGGATCGAACCACCCGCCCTCGCCGCCCCCGTATCCGCGCGGCACGATCGGCCCGTCGTAGCCGAGCAGCGGCCAGGTGGCGTCGCGCCCGTAGTGGGCCATGAAGGAGAGCTGCTTGAGCGCGGTGAAGCCCATGCGCATCGGGTGCGGACCGCGCTCCCAGCGGGTCAACACCCGCTGCTGCTCGTCGAGCGGGAGGTTGACGAAGCGCCCCGGCAGGCCGACCGCCAGCGGACCGACGCCGTCGAACGCGGCGAGGAGCGCGCGCAGGTCGCGCTGCACCTCGGGGTGCGCGAGGTGCAGGAACTGATCGAAGAAACGCGCCACGCCGGGCAGGTCGGGCGGCGCGGCCTTGTCCACGTCGCCGGGATCGAGCAGCCGCGCGGCCACCGCGGCCACGATCGCCGCCTCGGCGCGGCTCAGGAACTCCCACGGCCCCGCGGCCCACGGCGGCTCGGCGAGCGGCGCTCGGCGCGCCCGCCACACCAGCGAGCCCACGCCGAGCAACACCGCGCCTCCCACGCCCCACTTGAGGACGCGCCGGCGGCTGATCGCCACCGGGCTCGGATCGCGCGCTGCGCCGCTCATGACCGCCGATCCTATCCAAAAGCCAGCCCGAGGAGTGTGCCGGGGAGGACGCCTCTTTCGGGGCGGGTGCCTGGAACCCGCGTGCGCGTCGCAGCGCGACGCCGCGAGCTTAAGCCGAGTGGGTTGGGGGTTGGGGCCCCGCCGAGACGGCGCCGAGGGACCACGGCGCCGCAGGCGCCTGCCCTCCAGGCGGGGCGGGGGGTCTGGAACAGACCCCCGAGAAAACATTCGGCGCCACGTCCGGCTTTGCGCATTACGTTAGGGCGCGCCTTTCTACGTGTACTCAGCCAGACCCAGGGGCCACCGTCTCGATGCGAATTCCATCCCGACGACCGCCGTTCCTGCTGCGCGTGCTCGCGCCGCTCACCCTCGCCGGCTGTGCGGCGACGGTGCCGCCCTCGCAGATGCCACCGGCGGCGCCGCCCACCGAGCCACCGATCGCGGTGACCGGCAACGCCGAGTCGTACCTGGCCACCATCCAGGCCAACCGCGCGCTCATCTTCCACCAGTACGGCGACGCGATCCGCTGGTTCGAGATCGCGGCGATGGCCGACCCCAAGTCGCCCTACCTGCAGACCACGCTCTCCAAGGTCTACTTCGACCTCGGCCAGCCCGAGCGCGCCCTCGAGCACCTCAAGCAGGCGCTCGAGCTCGACCCGGGCTACTCGGATGCGCAGTTCCAGCTCGCGCGCATCTACGCCACCACCGACCCGGCGCGCGCCGCGCAGAGCTACGAGGCGATCCTCGCCGCCAACCCGCAGGACCCGGGCGCGCTCTTCCAGCTCGCGCTGCTGCGCGTGCGCCAGAACCGCCTCGACGACGCGGTCGCGCTGCTCACGCGGCTGGTCGCCGTCGACCCGCAGTCGTTCCAGGCGCGCTCGACCCTCGCGCAGGTGCAGGCGAGCCTCGGCCACTACGCCGAGGCCGAGCAGCAGTTCCTCGCGGCGCTCGAGATCCAGCCCGAGTCGGAGCGCGCGCTCATCGAGCTCGCGATGCTCTACGAGCGCTGGGGCAAGGCCGACCAGGCCGCCACCACCTACGGCAAGGTCCTCGAGATCAACCCCGACAACCACCAGGTACGCAAGCGCCTGAGCCGGCTGCTCATCCAGCAGAGCCGCCTCGGCGAGGCGGTGACCGAGCTCGAGGAGCTCAAGAAACGCGACCCCGAGCC
>CAYMQR010000816.1:0-1798 GCA_964392195.1 uncultured bacterium
GACGAAATCGCCGCGCCGCCGCTGCGTCGTTCTCTGTACGCCCTACGGCGCTACCGGCCCGTAGGAGACGCCGAACACGATCGGCGAGTGATCGCTGAGGGGCACGCCCTGGTCGTCGACGAAGGTCTCGTCGCGCGCCCAGCTCGTCACCTCGATCGCGACGCTCTCGCCGCTCCGGAAGAAGAGCTGGTCGATGTGGTCGGGCTCGGGGCAGCTCACCGCGGCGCACGCGTCGGTGAGGCCGCCGGCGGCTAGCAGGTGGTCGCGGATCGGCACGTCCTCGGGGTCGTCGATCGACATGTTGAAGTCGCCGGTCACCAGCACCGCGCGGCCCGCGGACTCGCTCGCGATGGCGGCGAGGAGCTGCTCGGTCTGGGCGGCGCGCGCGGCGTCGTCCTCGGCCGAGTTGCCCGCGTCCATGTGCAGGTCGTAGAGGTCGATCTCGATCGGCGTGAACGGCACCGCGAGCCGCACCAGCTCGAAGCCCTTCGAGGCGAAGCAGTCGCTCGCCGCGTCGAGGTAGCCGTTGCAGACCTGCCACGGATCGCCGCCCGTGTAGCTCGCGGGGATCGTCGAGAAGACCGAGAGCCCGCCGTTGGTGAGCGCGCCGGGGCGCATCTCGGTGAAGTGGTAGGCGAGGCGCCCTTCGACCGACTCGGCGAGCGCCACGCCGTAGAAGAAGTTCTCCTGGATCGCCGCGACGTCGAAGTCGTTGAGGTGCGGCGAGATGGCTCGCATGCGCGCCTCGGTGTCGTCGCCGGTGACCGAGCCCGGCAGGCCGTGGACGTTGTAGGTGAGCAGCGAGAACTCGCCGGTTGGCGTGCACGCGCCGGAGATGGCGGCGAGCGAGGACGCGAGGGCGAGCGAACGAGCGGCGTGTCGAAGACGCATGACCATCCCGGAAGGTGAGTGGAGCCGACCTTCGATCGTGACACGCGGGTCACGACCGGCACAAACGCCGCGGGCGTTCGTAGCGGCGGGCGCGAGCCCGCCGGGGTTCGCGCGGGTCGCTACGACCGATCCCGATCGTGGGCGACCTCGCGGTCGCCCCTACGAGCTGCGCGGCGGCGAGGGACCGCAGCCCTCCACGGTGCGGCGTCGCGTCGACGCGTTCGTCGATCCCGGTCTGGAGGGCGAGCCTCCGGCGCGCCGCGGATTCGCCTCAGCTCGCCGCGGCGGCGCGGCCGGCGGCCACTCCGCTCGACCAGGCCCACTGGAAGTTGAAGCCGCCCAGGCGACCGGTGACGTTCACCACCTCGCCGCAGAAGAAGAGGCCCGCCACGTCGCGGGCCTCGAGCGCGCCGCGCGAGAGCGCCGAGAGGGGCACGCCGCCCGCGGTCACCTCGGCCTTCGCGTAACCCGCGGTGCCGGCGAGCGTGACCCGTATCCGCGCGATCGCCGCGAACACCTTGCGCCACTCGCCCGCGGCGAGGCGCTCGGCGGCGCGCCCGCCCTCGAGCCCGGCTGCAGCAGTGGCGCGCTCGGCAAGGGCGCGCGGCACGACGTCGGCGAGGACGTTGACGAGACCGCGGCCGCCGGCGCGCACTGTCACCTCGGAGAGGAAGTCATCGAACGACACCGGCCGCGGCGCGAGGTCGGGCGGGATGCAGGCGCCGGGTGCTTTCGCGCCGTGCGCGAAGCCGAACGCCGCGCCGCGCTCGCCGCCCAGCGACCACGCGTCCACGATCCCCTCCACCTCCTCGCCCTCGGCGAGCGCCCGCGCCGCGGCGCCGCTCGCGGCGAGCGCCGCCGGCCCCGAGAGCCCGTCGTGGGTGACGAGGACGCTACCCGCGGCGCG
>CAYMQR010000817.1:0-1795 GCA_964392195.1 uncultured bacterium
ATGAGAAAGCCCACCTTCATCGGCCCGGTCTCCTCGCCCTACATCGGGATTCCCTCGGGATCCGGGGATTTCAACGAAGATGGCTGGTGCGATGTGGTCGCCGAGAGCGCCGCCGGAATCATCGTGGCGTTCGGCGATGGCTCGGGCCACTTCGAGCCGAGTGTCGATCGGTATGCGAACGATCCGAGTGGCTCCTCGCTCGTGGCTGACGTGAACGGCGACAACCATCTCGACGTCGTCGAGATCACCTACTGGGGTCACGTCGCGTTCTACCTGGGAGACGGCCAGGGGAATTTCGTCGATTACGACTGAAGGCACGCGCCTGGCTCTCGGGTCCGCGCATGTTCCCCGGGTGCGCGAGGCGGAGACCGATCAGGATTGGACGTGCTGGTCGGGACGGAGCTTCGCGAAGAGTGCGAGCCCGAGGGCGGAGACCGCGGCCCCCGCGAGGAACGCGGTCCGCGGCCCGAAGACGTCCCACAGCGCGCCGAAAACCACGCTCGCCAGCAAGGCGCTCACGCCGAGCGTCAGGTGGTACCAGCCGAACCCGGTGCCCTGGCCGCGCTTGGGAGCGAGGGAGGACACCAGCGCCTTCTCGGCGCCTTCGGTGAGCCCCGCGGGGACGCCGTAAGCGAGGAAGAGCGCGGTGACGGCGGCGGGCGAGGTCGCGAACGCGAGCGCCGCGTACACCACCACGTGCAGCGCCCAGCCCGTGCCGATCACCGCGGCGCGGCCGAGGCGGTCGCTCAGCACGCCGCCCTGGAACGAGCACGTCGACTTCACCACGTGCAGTCCGATCCACAACAGCGGCAGCGTGGTCAGGCTCGCCGACTGTGTGCCGGCCTTGAGCAGGAGGAACGTCTCGCTCGCCTTGCCGAGGGTGAAGATCGCGAGCGGTGCGAGCAGCAAGAGCAGGCGGCCGAGGTCGGCGGGCGCGGAGGCGGCAGCTCCCGTGGAGTGTGGGAGTGTAGGGGAGGGCGTGAGCCCTCCCGCAATTGCGGCCCTGTTCGCGATCTCCGCAACGGGCTCGGCGGCCGGCTCGTGGTCGCGCACCCCGCCCGCCACGGCGAGCACCGCGAGCACGCCCGGGATCGCCGAGAGCAGGAACAGGTGGCGCAGGTCGCCACTCACGAAGCGCAGGAACAGGAACGCGATCGTCGGGCCGATCACCGCGCCGGCGTGGTCCATCGCGCGGTGGAAGCCGAACGCCGCGCCGCGCTGCGCCGGCGCCACCGACTGGGAGAGCAGCGAGTCGCGCGGGCTCGAGCGGATGCCCTTGCCGACCCGGTCGGTCACGCGCACCGCGAGCACGTGCCACGGCGCCTGGGCGAGCGCCACGAACGGGCGCGCGACCGTCGAGATGCCGTAGCCGAGCAGCATGAGTGGCTGGTTACGGCCGAGGCGATCGGCCCACTGGCCGGAGACCAGCTTGAGCGCGCTCGCGACGGCGTCCGCGAGGCCCTCGATCCAGCCCAGCGCCATCGCGCCGCCGCCCAGCGTGGTGGTGAGGAAGACCGGCAGGAGCGGCAGCACCATCTCGCTCGCCGCGTCGGTCAGCAGGCTCACGAAGCCCACCGCGAACACGTTGCGGGTGAGCCACGGGTGGCGGCGAGGCGGCGGGGCGTTGGGCTCGGTCATGGCCCGCGAAGTCTGGGTGGCGGCCCGACCGAGCGCAATGGCACCCGACGCGCGACCGGCGGCGTCGCGCGCCCTCGCCACGCCTGAGGCCATCGCCTTGCCCGCCGACGGAATGGTGGGTCTCCCACGCCGCGGCCGCGATGGATCGCGGCCCTCC
>CAYMQR010000818.1:0-1789 GCA_964392195.1 uncultured bacterium
AGGTCGAAGGCCTTGGTCATGGCGCGCGCGGCCGCCTCGAACGCCGGGCCCTTGGGGTCGGTCATCCACCAGCTCGCCGCGTGCTCGCGCTCGACGGTCACCTTGAGCCCCCACGGCACGCGCATCTCGAAGTGGCGCACCATCGCGTCCTGGACCTTCCGCGGGTCCTGGTCGGGGACGATCCGCACCGAGATCCGCGCCCGCGCGCTCTCGATGATCTGGTTCGTCGAGCCCTCGAAGGGCCGTGCCTCGAACGCGAGCACCGTGACGGCGGGCTGGCGCCACACGCGCCCCCACACCGGCATGCGCTGGTCACCGATGAGGGTCGCGCCCTCCACGAGCCCGACCTGCTCGCGGAACTGCTTCTCGCTGAAGGGCAGCGCGGTCATGGCCTCGCGGTCCTTGATCTCGAGCGGACGGACGTCGCCCCACACCGGCAGGTTGAGGATCCCCTCGTCGTTCACCAGGTCGCCGATCGCCTTGCACAGCGCGATCACCGGATCGGGCACCGGACCGCCCCACATGCCGCTGTGGACGGGATGGTCGAGGGCCTGCACCTCGACCCGGATGCCGACGATGCCGCGCAGCGCGTGGGTGATCGACGGGATGCCGGCGTCGTAGTTGGAGGTGTCGGTGAGGACGATGACGTCGGCGGCGAGCTTCTCGCGGTACTCGCGCAGGAACGCCTCGAGCGAGCCCGAGCCCGTCTCCTCCTCGCCCTCGACGATGAACTTGACGTTGACCGGCAGCTTGCCGCCGCTCTGCAGGTAGGCGCCGCACGCGGCGACGTGCACCATCACGCCCGCCTTGTCGTCGACCACGCCGCGACCGTAGAGGCGGCCGTCGGCGCGCACGGTGGGCTCGAAGGCCGGCGTCTTCCATTTCTCGGGGCGCCCCGGCGGCTGGACGTCGTGGTGGCCGTAGAGCAGCACCGTGGGCGCGCCCGGCGCGTGGAGCCACTCGCCGTACACGTACGGGTGGCCGCCCGGGAACTCGATGACCCGGCAGTTCTCGAGGCCCGCCGCGCTCATGAGCTCGCACACCTTGCGCGCGCTGGCGCCGACGCCGGCGCTCGGCGGCGGCTCGGCCGAGACACTCGGGATCCGCGACAGCTCGACGAGCTGTCCGAGGTAGTCGTCCCACCGCGCATCCAGGTGGGCCAGGGCCTTGCTCACGGAGTCGGTCATCGACGTCTCTTTCGTGGCGCGATCGCGACGCGAACGGGCGCTCGGCGTGGATCGCGGGGTGGAGCGGTCTCCTCACCCTCGGACGGAAGCCGTCCGGGGAGCGCACAATTTCTACGGAAGGGGCCGCGTCCGCAAGGCCGGACCCGCCGACGAACGCGGCGCCGTCACTTTCCGCCCGCGAGTCCCGAGCGGATCGCGCCGGCGAGGTCGCGCTCCACGGTCTTGCGGGCGACACGGATGGCGTTGCGGATCGCCCATGCGTTGGAGCGACCGTGGGCCTTGATCACCGGCTTGGTGAAGCCGAGCACCGGCGCGCCGCCGTACTGCCGCCAGTCGGTCATGGTGCGGATCTGGCGGATCCCCTCGGAGAGCATCATGAGCCCGAGCTTCCACAGGAACTTGCGGGCGTAGGCGTCCTTGGCGATGTCCGAGACCACCTCCGAGACGCCCTCCAGCATCTTGAGCACCACGTTGCCGAGGAAGCCCTCGCACACCACCACGTCGACGGTGCCGCGCGGGATGTCCAGCCCCTCGACGTTGCCGACGAAGTTGATGCCGGGCATCTCGGCGAGCAGCCGGTGCGCCTCGACGATCGCCGGCGT
>CAYMQR010000819.1:0-1774 GCA_964392195.1 uncultured bacterium
CGCTCGACCAGCACCGAGAAGATGCTCACCATGCGGGTGCCTCGCACCGCGCGGTTGACCTTCTCGCACGCGGCCTCGAGCGCCACGAAGTGGCGTGGCGAGCCGTGGAAGCTCGACACCACGATGTTGCGGAAGCCCTGGCGGGCGAGGGTGGTGCCGAGCTCGGTCATGACCCGCACCGTGGCGCCGGTGGAGAAGCGCAGCGAGCCGGGCTGGGGCACGGCGTCGGGCGCCACGTAGACCATCGGCAGCCGCAGCGTCGCGCGCGCGCGGTGGCGCTCGGGCAGCAGCTCGGCCATGCGCAGCATCAGGCCCTCGGCCTCCAGCGCGTCGGTGCCGAGCGGCAGGTGCGGGCCGTGGACCTCGAGCGGCGAGCACGCGACCAGCACCAGCGCCTCGCGGCGGTCGATGCGGTCGAAGTCCTCCTTGGTGAGGTGCTCCCAGCGCAGCACGCCGGGAGCGTCGCCCTCGCTCGCGGACGACATCGTCACGCGGCGCGCGCGCTGCGCGCGCGGACCCGCGCCACGCGCTTCTCGTAGGCCTCGCGGGCGATCGCCGTGTCCTCGAGGAAGCCGGGAAGCTCGTCGAGGGTGAGCGCCTGCGGTCCGTCGCAGAGCGCCTTCGCGGGGGCGGGGTGGAAGTCCACCAGCACCATGTTGGCGCCCGCGACGATGCCCTGCGCCGTGACGTGGAAGATGTCCATAAGGCCGTCGGAGGCCTCGACGCGCCCGCCCACCGAGTGCGACGGGTCGACGCACACCGGCATGCGGGTGAGGCGCTTGACCACCGGCACGTGGGCGAAGTCGACGAGGTTCCTGTGCGGGTCGCCGAGGTGGCTCTTCACGCCGCGCAGGCAGAACGCGATCTGGCGGTTGCCCTCGCTGGCGATGTACTCGCACGCGTTGATCGACTCTTCCAGCGTGATCCCCATGCCGCGCTTGAAGAGCACCGGCAGCTCCTTCTGCTGCCCGACCTCCTTGAGGAGCTCGAAGTTCTGCGCGTTGCGGGTGCCGATCTGGAGCATCACGCCGGTGGCGTCGCCGCTCGCGCGCAGCGCGCTGCGGACCTCGTCGAGGTGGCGGGCGGTGGTGATCTCCATCGCGATCACCTGCACGCCGTGCTTGCCGGCGAGCTCGAACACGTACGGCAGGCAGTCCTTGCCGTGGCCCTGGAAGTCGTAGGGGCTGGTGCGCGGCTTGTAGGCGCCCATGCGCGAGGTGCGGATGCCGTGGCTCGCGATCGCCGCGAACATCTGGTCGACGTGTTGCGGCGTGTCCACCGCGCACAGGCCCGGGAACACGTGGAAGGTGTCCTGGCTGAAGGTGATGCCGCGGTACTCGAAGCCCATCACGTCCACCTGCCCGCGGTGGCGGCCGATCACCTTGTAGCGCTCCGAGACGCGCACCACCCGCTCCACGCCGGGCAGCGCGGCGAAGCCGTCGGTGGGCACGGTGGCGGTCGGGCCGAGCAGGTAGATCTCGGTCAGCGTGCGGGTGGTGCCGACGATCTCGTGGACGTCGGTGCGGATGTCCTTGTAGGTGCTGGCCTGCCGGACGACTTCCTCGACCTCGGCGCTCGCGGCACCGATTCCCGGCGTCATGATGACGATCATCTCGCTCCCCCGCGGCGGCGCGCGCTCGGTGCGGCGCCGACGCAACGCGTCAGTCTAGCCAGGGGAGCGAGTGCTGTCTTCGCGCGGCGCCACGAGCATTCGGCGCTGCGGACCGCCAGGAGGCGGTCCCTCCGAGCGGTGTCGTGGCCGCGCCGGTTGGCG
>CAYMQR010000820.1:0-1773 GCA_964392195.1 uncultured bacterium
GTAGCCCACCTGCGCGCGCGCCGCGGGCGCGGCGAACCCGAGGAGTGAAAACGCGGCGGCCACCGAGGTGGCACGCCGCGCGACCGATCGAAAGACTGGGGTCATGATGCTCACTTGAGCTGGTTCACGATGTCGATCATGAGCCGGTTGAGGCACACCTGCAGCACCTTGCCGCCGGTCTGGTTCGAGACCGTGACCTCCTGGTCGAGGTCCGCGCCGCCCCACGGGGTCTGGACCGCGCCGCCCTTCACCTCGAAGGTCTTCTTGAACGAGGTGGTCTTCGAGGCGAGGATCTCGCGGGTGCGGATGTCGATCAGCCGGCCGGCGACCTGGATGTTGTAGGTGATGCCGCCCGAGCCGGAGCCCAGCCCCCAGCCCATGACGTTGAGGCCGCCGCCGCCCTTCGCCTTCACTTCCTCGTAGTCGACCACCGAGCCGATGAACACGTAGTCGGTGCCGAGCTGCTTGCCGAGGGTGGCCGCGGTGGCCGGGTCGACCAGGCCCGAGGTGTTGTACTCGAGCTCCTTGTTGACGGCGCCGAGCTGGGCGCTGCTGCCCTCGACCACGCGGAAGCCGGCCTCGCGCAGGAACTCGGCCAGGTAGTCCGGCGCCGCGTCACCGAGGAACGCGTACTGCGAGATCGAGCGGTTCACGAACGCCGCCGCGGCGACCTTCTTGCCGTTGTGCGGCGAACCGACCTTGGGGATCGGCTGGAGATCGACGTCGGCGCTCTTCGAGATCGTGCCCTCGTCCGACGGCTGCAACGCCGAGCAGCCACCGAGCATCGCGGCGAACGCCAACGCCGCGCCAACCTTACGCATCGTGTCCTGGATCATCGGTCCCTCACCCGTTGAGCGAACTCTCGTTCGCGGTTGCCGCTGCTCTACCGCTGCGCGAGATGCGCAGTCAAGGCGGAATCGTCGGCGAAACGAATTGCTTTACGAATCGAAACATTCACCGCGGGAATACCGACGAAACGATACGTTCCCGGCTCACGAGCCGCTGATCTTGCGCATCGCGTCCTCGATCTCGCGGCCGCACGAGCCGTTCCCCGAGGCGCAGCCGACGATCCACTGGCGATCGACCAGCCCGGTCTTGGCGTCGTCGAAGAACACGTAGCGGTTGGTGAAGCGGCTCACCAGCTCGCTGCCGTCACCACAGGCGAAGCCGGTGCTCGACTGGGTGGTCGTCACCGCCTCGAGGTTCGGCCCCACGCCGACCGCCTGCGCCGTGAGCCCGTCGATGAGCAGCGTCTGGCTGCCGACCACGACGACGTCGAAGTCGTAGTTGCCGAACGTCGCGGTGATCGGCGCGCCACCCGCCTGTTCGAAGGTGCACGAGAGCGTGCCGCCGTCCTCGTGCCAGGTCCCGGCGACCTCGCTGGGCGAGGGGCCGGTCGAGGGCTCGGACGACGAGTCGCTGCCGCCGCACGCGGCCGCGACCGCCAGCAGCGACGCCGAGGCGGCGCGGATGAGAGCACCGACGAGCGTCGGTCGGGAAGGCCAGGTCATCGTGGTCTCCTTCGATGTGACGGGAACGAGTGGTGGACGGGAACGCGGCTACTCGGCGTAGCCGAGGGCCTTGAGGGCCTCGCGGTCGCGAGCGTCGATCGGGATCTCGGGGGCGGCGGGTTCGGGCGCGGCGGCGGCCGCCGCGGCGCTCTCGCGGGCGTCGATGAACTCGGTCTTGCCGCCGGGCTTGAGGACGTCGGTGCGGCGCGTGACGGGGAAGCGCGGCGCCAGCGCGAGCGCGTCGCGGACGCGCTCGAACGAG
>CAYMQR010000821.1:0-1765 GCA_964392195.1 uncultured bacterium
GCCGTGGTGCCGATGCACCTGCCGCCGCTGCGCGAGCGCGCCGCCGACATCCCGCTGCTCGCGGCCTTCTTCCTGGAGCGCTGCGCGCGCAAGCTCTGCAGGCCGGTGCCGCGGATCGCCGCGGACGCGATGGAGCGCCTGGTGCACTATCCGTGGCCCGGCAACGTGCGCGAGCTGCAGAACGTGATCGAGCGCGCGGTGGTCCTGTCGAGGAAGCCCGAGCTCTCGCTCGCCGACTTCCTGGCGCCGCTCGCGGCGCCCGAGCCCCTCGCGCCGGTGCCCGCGCTCGCCGCCGAGCCCGCGCGTGCCCCCGAGCCGCGGCGCGCCGCGGAGGCGGGGTCCGCCCCCGGGCCGTCGCTCGACGAGGCGCTGCGCCAGCACATCGAGAGCGTGCTCGCCCAGACCGGCGGCATGATCGAGGGCGCCGCCGGCGCGGCGGCGCGGCTCGGCCTCAACCCGAGCACGTTGCGCAGCAAGATGAAGAAGCTCGGCATCCGCCGCCCGTCGCGTTCGTAGCCGCTGGCGGGCGCCGTCCTGCTACCTTCGGCGGGATGGCCCCCCACGCCTTCCCGGACGACGCCACCCGCGCGCGGCTCTTCCCCGCGCTCGAGGACCCCGCCTCGATCTTCCTCAACCACGCCGGCATCGCGCCGATCTCCGGCCCGGCCGCCGAGGCCCTGCAGCGCTACGCTCGCGAGGCCCAGGCCCCCACCCCGGAGGTGCTGCGCGGCTGGCTCGCCGACAAGGCGCGCGCCCGCGCCGCGCTCGCCGCCCTCGTCAACGCCACTCCCGAGGAGATCGCGTTCGCGCCCAACACCACCGTCGCGGTCGCCACGGTCGCCAACGGGCTCGGCCTGCGCGCCGGCGAGCGGGTGATTGGCTTCGAGGGCGACTACCCCGCCAACGTGCTGCCGTGGCGGCGGCTGGCGCGCCACGGCGTCGACTACGTGCTGGCGCCCGCTCCCGACGGCCTGCCCGACCTCGAGGCACTCGAGCGGCTGGTCGACGAGCGCACCCGTGTGGTGGCGGTGAGCAGCGTGTGCTTCTGGTCCGGCGCCACGGCGCCGCTCGACGAGATCGTGCGCATCGCCCACGCCGCAGGCGCGCGAGTGCTGGTGGACGCGGTGCAGAGCGTGGGTGCCTTGCGCCTCGACCTCGCTGCGCTGCCGGTCGACTTCGTGGCGTGCGGCGGGCTCAAGTGGATGCTCTCGCCGATGGGCGTGGCGTTCCTGTTCGTGCGGCGCGCGCTGCTCGGCGAGGTCGAGGTCACCGAGCCGGGCGCCGACTCGAACTCGCCGTCGCTTCCCTACCTCGACTACCGCGAGCGCTTCCGCGACGACGCCGCGCGCTTCGAGGGCGGCACCCAGCCGACGGCCAACCTGTTCGCGATCGGCGCCAGCGCGCGGATGTTCCTCGACCTCGGGCTCGAGCGCGTCGAGTCCGCGGTGCTCGCGAACGCGCGCTTCCTGGCCGAGGGGTTACGCGAGCGCGGCTACACGCTCCTCGCGCCCGGCGGCGCGGTGGCGCGCTCGGGGATCCTGGCGTTTCGCCACCCGAGCCTCACCAACGCCGCGGTGGTGGAGGCGCTCGGCGCGCGCGGAGTGCGCTGCATCGAGCGCGAGGGCTGGGTGCGCTTCGCGCCCCACGGCTACCAGCGGGTCAGCGAGCTCGAGCGCGCCCTCGCCGCGCTGCCGCGCTGACCGAGCGGCGAGCCGACGCACCGGCCCGCCGGAGGCGGGCCCTCCAAACCGTGAGGACGCAAAGG
>CAYMQR010000822.1:0-1762 GCA_964392195.1 uncultured bacterium
GTCCCGGAGGGGAGGGCACGAGGCGCAGGATCGACAGCGCGGTGACGCTCTTGCCGCACCCGGACTCGCCGACCAGCCCGAGCGTGCCACCGCGCGGCAGGCTGAAGTCGACGCCGTCGACCGCCGCCACCTCGCTCGCGCCGCGCCCGAACACGGTGCGCAGCCCGCGCACCTCGAGGAGCGCCGCGGTGCTCGGCGAGGAGGCGGGAAGCGTCACGAGTCGGGCCTCTGCGGACGGGATGCGCTGCGCCGGTGTCGCGCACGTCCGCCGCCGCGCCGCGGCGGCCCGGACCAGCTCACACCTTGCCGTACAGGATGGCGCGAGCTTCGGTTTCGGTCAGCAGGCCCTTGCGCACCAGGATCCGCAGCAGCAGCCGCACCTGCTTGTCGACCGGCAGCATCTCGTGATCGGCGGCGGCAGCGGTGGGGGCCGCGGGTGCGGGCCCTGCCTCCGCCGGCTGGGGTTCGCGGAGTGCTGGGTCGTGGGGGGGCTTCGCCACCACGTTGGTGGTGGGCGGCTCGTAGATGTGCAGCCGCGACAGGCCGCCGTCGTCGGCTTCGCGCTCGTCGGCCTGGCGCAAGCCCTCCAGGATCAGCGCGTCGTTGCTCTCGAAGATGGTGCGCGGCACCTCGGGTGGGTGGGGCCGCAACGTGAACGTACCGGCGATCCAGTTGACCAGCTCGTAGACGGCGCGCGGTCCCTGCACGTGATCGGTCTCGGCGTGCACGATCTTTCCGTCGGTGAGATAGATGCGGCCGTTTCCGAGCGGCCCGCTCAGGTGGATGGCGATGGTCTTGTCGCCCGCGCCCAGCACCTGGAGGATGTCGAGGATCCCCATCTCCTCGAGGGTCCCGGACACGCCCTGCTCGCGGGTGTCGATGGCGCGGATCAGCTCTTCCTTGCTGAATCGCTCGATCACCATCTCCTGCGGCGAGTGGAGCCTGGAGTCGAGCTCGACGCCGCCGAGGCGGATCTTCTTCCCCGGCACCGGCGCCGCCGAGTAGCACTTCGAGATCGCGCCCTGGAGCTCGGTTTCGCCGGCGAGGTAGGTGCGGACCTGCGGGATGCCGGACAGGAACTTGAGCTCGTCGACGGCGGGCGTGTCCTCGGGGCGGGCGACCGCCACGTGCAGCACCTTGCGCGGCGCGCGCTCGAGCTTGAGCGGCAGCATCACGTGGTCGCGCGCGAAGGCGGCGGGCACCAGCTCGAGCGCGTCCATCTCGACCTCGGTCTGCGCGAGGTGGATGACCGGCATCTGGAAGATCTCGCTCAGGACCTGGTTGAGCGTGGCTTCCTTGATGAAGCCGAGCTTGTTCAGGATCGTGCCGAGCTTGCCGCCCCAGCGGTTCTGGTGGGCGAGCCCGGCGTTGAGCTCGAGCTGCGAGATGGCCTTGCGGGCCATCAACATCTGCCCGATCGGGACCCGCTGCGGCGAGGAGGACGTCATGTCGGCGGTGGCGCCGGAGCGCCGTTTTCGACGCTAACAAGCGGGGAGTAGCGAGTCAACGAAACTCGGCGGTGCCGGGGAGCGCGCCCGGTGGAGCGGCGGCGAGAGACCAGGGGCGCAAGGCCCGGTGCCCTCCAGGGAGCGTGTGCACGGCCTACCGGCCCGACCCGGCGGGGTCGGAGAGGAAGCACCGCGAGCCGCCGTGGGCGACCGGGTAGATCGGCGGCGTCTCGGCGCGGCAGCGGTCGAAGGCCTCGGGGCAGCGGGTGTGGAAGTGGCAGCCGGCGGGCGGGTTGGCGGGCGAGGGGACGTCG
>CAYMQR010000823.1:0-1755 GCA_964392195.1 uncultured bacterium
CGCCTGGTCGATCGCGGTGATCTGGGACCCGAGCGCTTGCGCCTCGAACTTCGACAGCCCGCGCACGCGAACGTGCACGGGCCCGCCCTCGGGCATCGCGTCGCGCGCGTTGCTGACGAGGTTGAGCACCACCTGCTCGAGCTGCGACCGGTCGGCGATCAGGTTGACGCCGGGCTCCGCTTCGACGCGCAACGTGTGTTGCTCGCCGAGCAGCCGCTCGATCAGCCGCGAGATCTCGGTCACCGCGGCGCCGAGGTCGACGCTCTCGGTCTTGCGCACCTCGCGACGGGCGAACGCGAGCAACTGGCGGGTGAGCGCCACCCCGCGCCGCTGGGCGTCGAGGATCTCGAGGGCCAGGTCGCGATCGGAGCCGGGCTCGCGCTCCGCGAGCAGGGACGCGTTGCCGCCGATCACGGTGAGCAGGTTGTTGAAGTCGTGCGCCACGCCGCCCGCGAGCCGCCCCACCGTCTCCATCCGCTGGGCGTGCCCGAGCCGCTCCTCGACGCCGCGGCGCTCGGTGACGTCGCGGATCGCGACCAGCCGCCGGCCCGATCGGCCCCGATCGCCACGCGACCGCACCGAGATCTCGAGCGCGCTGGTCGACCCGTCCGTCCCGGCGAACTGGATCAGCAGCGGCGCGCCGGGCCGCGCGTCGGAGATCTCGACGCCGGACGGCCCGCCCGCGCCCTGCAGCACGCCGACCAGCGCCTTGCCTTCGATTTCGGCGCGGCGGCCGCGGAGCAGCCGGAGCGCCATCTCGTTGCACTCGACGATCCGGCCATCGCCGTCGATCATCACGAGGCCGTCGGGCGCGGCCTCGAACAGCTCCTGGTAGCGGCGGCGCGACGCCTCGGCGGTGCCGACGAGGCCGTCGTAGGCGGCGTACGACCGGTGCACCACGAGACCCATGCCGAGGTTCACGAGCACCACGGCACCGAGCACGTACACCGTGCGCGCGGGGAGGTCGGCGATCGTCTCGAACAGCGCGAAGTGGCACACGAGCAGGGCGGGGTAGCCGACGGACACGGCGATCGCGGTGCCCATGGCGACGCGGCCGCCGAGCAGCAGCCCCGCGATCGCCACCAGCACCGGGTAGGCCAGGACCCCCACCGAGCTCGGGTTGCCGGTGAACAAGGCGGTGGCGCCGATCTCCGCATACACGACGGCGATCGACGCCAACGCCGCGGCGCGCGGCTGGCGCAGCCACGCGACGTAGGCCCCGGCGAGCACGGTCGCGACGAGCAGCTCTTGCACACGGTCGCGCGGGCTCTGGAGGCCGAGCGCGAGCGCCGTCAGCGCGTTGATCCCGTACGCGATGCTCCCGAATGCAATCGCAGCACGGGCCCACTCGTTGCCGCGCTCGCCGACGCCCGGGAGGTTGTCGCCAACGTCATCCACGCGCCCCTCATTCGGATCGCACCTCGGCGACAATAGCGCAGGAGGAAAGAAAATTCCAGGCAGCGGTGCGCGCGCGCGAACCGCCGGTCGGGGCTGGCTTTCAGCCCCAGGGGCGGCCCTGCACGCACCGCTCACCACGCGAGCCCGGCGCCCGAAGCCGCCCCCGATGGGGTGCGGGAGGCCGGTTACGGCTCGATCGGGGTGGTCCCGCTCGTCACCACCGCCTCGCTCTCGTTGCCGGCCGCGTCGCGGAGCACGACGAGCAGCTCGTACTCGGTGTCGTACTCGAAGGCGCAGCCGTCGACGAACATCAACATCCCTAGAGTGGAATTCTCTTCTTATAAGTCGTCGACTTAT
>CAYMQR010000824.1:0-1737 GCA_964392195.1 uncultured bacterium
GCGCCCACCGCCGACGAAGCCGAGGGCCGGCTCACCGGCCGCAAGGTGAACGTGCTCGACGGCGAGGCCGCAGACCTCTTCCTCGTCACTGCGGGCGCCCACGTGTGGGCCGTGCGCCGCGACGCGCCGGGCGTGCGCGTGGAACCCGAACCCACCATCGACGGCACGCGCCGCTTCGCGACGCTCGTCCTCGACGATACCCCCGCCGAGCTGCTCGGGCCGATCGAGGCGCTCGCGCCCGCGGTGGATCGCGTGGCGATCGCGCTCGCCGTGGACGGACTCGGCGCGGCGCAGGCGGCGCTCGCGCTGGCGGTCGACTACGCGAAGACGCGCGTCCAGTTCGGCAAGTCGATCGGCTCGTTCCAGAGCGTGGCGCACCTCTGCGCGACGATGCTGCAGACCGTCGAGACCGGGCGCGCCGGCGCCTACTACGCGCTGTGGGCCGCGGACGCGAGTGATGCCACCGAGCGCCACCGCGCCGCAGCGCTCGCCAAGAGCTTCGCGTCCGAGCACTACGCGGCGGTGGCCGCCGAGGCGATCCAGATCTTCGGCGGCGCCGGCTTCACCTGGGAGGTGGACCTCCACCTCTTCTACAAGCGGCTGCTCACGCTCGGGCAAGACTGGGGCGGGAGCGAGCACTGGCTCGACGAGCTGGCTCGGCTTCTGATCGACGCGCCGCGCGGCGACGCGAGGAACCCATGAGCGACACGGTCACGCTGATCGACCTCTTCGGCGGCAACGAGTCGGCGCCGGTACCGGATCCGTATTCGGTCTACGACCGGCTGCGCGTGGAGTCGCCGGTGCTCAAGCTGTGGGGCACGGGCTACGAGGGCTTCCTCGTCACGCGCCACGCCGACGTCGTGAACGCGCTCGTCGACGACGACCTCTACTCGAGCAAGGCCAACCACGCGGGCATCGGCTTCGTGATCGGCCGCACCGTGATCGAGATGGACGGGCGCGAGCACACCAAGCACCGCCAGCTCATCACGCCCTACCTGGCGCCGCGCGCGCTGCGCGGCGACCTGCCGGCGCGGATGGAGAAGATCGCCCACGACCTCATCGACCGCTTCGTCCACGAGGGGCGCGCGGATCTCGTGGAGGCGTTCACGTTCACGTTCCCGCTGCGCGTGTTCGTGACGATCCTCGGGCTGCCGGTCGAGGACTACGACCAGGTGCACCGCTGGGCGATCGACCTCACGCGCGTCGGCAGCGACCCGGTCGCGGGGATGAAGGCGGCATACAAGCTCGGCAAGTACTTCGAGCCGGTGATCGAGAGCCGCCGCCGCGAGCCGACCGGCGACATGGTGAGCCAGCTCGTCCACGCCGAGATCGACGGCGAGGGCCTCACCGACGACGAGGTCACGAGCTTCCTGCGGCTGCTGGTGATCGCCGGCGCCGAGACCACGTATCACCTGATCGGCAATGCGATGACCGCGCTGCTCACGCATCCGGACGTGTTCGACGAGGTGCGCGCGAACCGCGAGCTGCTGCAGCCGGTGATGGACGAGACGCTGCGCTGGGAGGGGCCGGTGCAGCTCGTGTGGCGCGAGAACGTGCGGCCCACCACGATCGCGGGCTACGAGCTGGAGGCGGGCTCGCGGCTTTTGCTCTCGATCGGCTCGGCGAACCGCGACCCCGCGGTGTTCGAGCGGCCCGGCGCCTGGGACATCCGCCGCGACACCAGCGCCATGCTCGGCTTCGGCCAGGGGCGGCACTTCTGCGCGGGCTCGCGGCTCG
>CAYMQR010000825.1:0-1728 GCA_964392195.1 uncultured bacterium
TGCGGGGTTCGCGCGACTGGATCTCGCGGCTCTTCGCGCCACGCGCGGATCACGCTGCCCTCCGGCGCGGCGCTCGGCGCGCTGCTCATCGGCGGCGCGTGGCTCGCGGGGCTTGGAGCGGCGCTCGGCGCCGCCGCCCGGCTACCGCGCTGGGCGGCGCTCGTGGCGGCCGTCGCCGCGGGCGGCGCGGCGCTCGGGCTCGTGGCGCGGATCGAGCCCACCACGGTGATGATCGTGACGGGTGCTGCAATCCTCGGGCTCGCGACGGGCGCGCTCTCCGGCACCTGCTTCTCGCTCGCCACCGATCGCGCGCGCGCTGCCTCGCTCTACCTCATGACCGCCGCCCTCGGCCTCGTGATCTACCAGCAGCTCCTCATCCGCACCGGCTTCCACCTCATCGCCCAAGCCTGGAGCGCCGCCGCGATCGCGCTGGCGCTCGGGCTGCTGATGCTCCCTCGGGTACGCGCCGTATAGCGGCGAGCACGCACGCGCTCCGCGCATCGCGGGAGGGCTTGCGCCCTCCCCTACGCCCCCCCGGCCTGCCCAGCTGTAGGCGGGAGGCTCGCCGCCCGCGCCGCTCGGGCTGCCTGAGCGTGACACCCGAGGCGTCGCTCGCCATCTTCCCGGGTCGCGCAAGCGCGCAGCTCGCGCATCCACCCCGAGAAACGAGCGACATGGACCTCCCCGCTTCCCCGACCCCCGTCCCGATCACGATCCTCACCGGCTTCCTGGGCGCGGGGAAGACGACGCTCCTCAACCGCATCCTGAACGGCGACCACGGGCTGCGGGTGGCGGTGCTGGTCAACGACTTCGGCGCCATCAACATCGACGCCGAGCTGGTGATCGGCGTACAGGACGACGTCGTGAGCCTCGCCAACGGCTGCGTGTGCTGCACGATCCGCGACGACCTGATCGAGACGGTGGAGGCCGTGCTGAAGCGGCCCGAGGCGCCCGAATACATCCTGCTGGAAGCGAGCGGCGTCTCCGACCCGGCGGGGCTCGTCACCACCTTCCTCGACCCCAAGCTCGCCGATCGCATCCGCCTCGACAGCGTCACGTGCGTCCTCGACGCCGACCAGCTCTTCGCGCACCGCACCAAGCGCGAGCTGATGATGCTCAAGCTCAACCAGATCGGGTATTCGGACCTCCTGATCCTCAACAAGGTCGACCTCGCCGGGCCCGACGAGACCGCCAACGTCCGCGAGTGGCTCGAGAAGAGCTTCCCGCGCATCCGCATCGTGGAAGCCAGCCACTGCGACGTGCCGCTCGAGGTCCTGCTCGCGGTCGGCCGCTTCGATCCCGCCCGCGGAGGCCTCGAGGCGGACGCGGCGCACGAGCACGGTCACGAGCACGACCACGGCTGCGGCGACCCGGCCTGCGACGACGCCCACCACGCGCACGACCACACCCAGGCCTTCACCACCTGGAGCTTCGAGACCGACCGGCCGCTCTCGCTGGAGGCGGTGCGCGCGGCGGCGCGGGGGCTGCCGGGGAGCGTCTATCGCGCCAAGGGCGTGATCCACTCGGTCGACGATCCGGCTCACCCCGCGGTGCTGCAGGTGGTCGGGCGGCGGGTCGATCTCCACGTCCGCGGCGAGTGGGGCGCGCGGACGCCGCGCTCGCGGCTCGTCGTCATCGGCGCAGCCGGCAGCCTCGATGAGGATGAGCTCCGCGACACCTTCTCCGCCTGCATCGCCGGCGGCGCCAGCCAACCCAGCTGATCCAGCG
>CAYMQR010000826.1:0-1725 GCA_964392195.1 uncultured bacterium
TCCGGCGCGCCGCGGAGCGGCGCGGCTGCGAGGGACCGCAGCCCTCCACCGATCGAGGACGACCGGCTGGAGGGTCGCGATCCTTCGCGACCGAGCCCGCGCCTCAGTCGCTCTCGCTCACGAAGCCGTGGTAGCGGCCGAGCCAGTAGGCGACGAGGTAGTCCATCCCGGGGTACTCGAACGACGGGTCGCTCCCGCCGCACACCTCGTACGGCGGCGTCTGCCAGCGGAAGCCGGTGACGCAGCGCTCTTCGAGCGGGAACGGCTCGAGCGCCTGCTCGTTGAAGTGGGGCAGGTCGAGACCGGGGATGATCGCCTCGATCAGGTCGACGAGGTCGTTCATCGCCGCCGGGAACGGGTCCCACTCGAAGGCCCCCTGCGCCGGGTTGATGCGCCGCTTGGGCGGGTCCGGGAACGCGGCGAGGGCCGCCTTGTCGCCGGCGAGCTGCTCGGGCGTGGGCGTGGCGCCGCCCATGCCGAACGCGATGTAGTCGAACATCACCTGCTGGGTGTCCTGCACCGCGACGTAGAGCCGGTCGTGGAGGATCTGCTTGTTGACGCCGTCCCAGAACGGGTTGAGCTCCCACTTGGTCACCATGTGCTGCGCCATGTGGCCGAGGTGGAACGCGTAGTACTGGAACCAGCGGGTAATCGGGTAGGCGGTCAGGAACAGGTAGTCGAACAGGTTCTCCGAGTAGATCTGCGCCGCCATGCTCGTGTACGGCTCGCCGACCGCGTTCGCCGTGACGTCGATGTAGGCCATCATCTTGTGACCGCGCTGGTTGGGGCCGGCGGTGCTCACGGTGCCGTCGGGGTCGATGATCAGGTAGTCGTCGGCGAGCAGCGTGTCGACCACCCGTGACATGGCGCCGCGGATGCGCTGCCGGGTGGGTTCGTCGTCCATCGCGTCGAGCAGGTACTCGTAAGCGTGCGAGAGGCCGTACCACCAGCCGAGGTACTGGTCCGAGCTGGTGTTGCCGAGCCAGAAGGTGCCCGCGTACGGACCGTCGGTGACGAGGTGGCAGTCGCCCTCGCAGCCACCGAAGTAGAACGGCGGCTCCGCCGGGCCGATCCAGCGCGCGATGAAGCCCGGCTTGCCGGTCACCTCCTCGAGCGCCAGCAGGCAGTTCACGGCGCGCAGCCCGAACGCCTTGGCCTGGGGATCGTGGGTGACCGCGTAGCGGTACGACTCGGCGGCCACGTAGTTGCCGGTCCAGATCGAGGAGTCGCCCTCGTCGTGGTAGGCGACCACGTCGGGGCTGGTGGGGCTCGCGAACTGGACCTCGACCGAGCAGCCGTAGGCCGGCGAGTGGACGTCCTGGAAGTTCTGCGAATACGCGAGCGCCTTGTCGAGCAAGGGGCCCGCGGCGGCCTCGCGCGGGGCGGCGCCGAGCGCCGCGAGAGCGAGCGCGAAGAACGGAGCGAAAGCGAGCGCGCGAGGCGCGAAACGACGGGCCATCGAGGGATCCTCCGGATGTGCGGGCACCTCTTTCGATTATCCGGATGCCGGAGCAGCGCGTCAAAACCGTGAGGCCCGACCGCCGGTTGAGCGGGCGGTGCAACATCTGTAGGGTGGGCGATCCTCACCGGTACGTGGGCCGTCCGCCCTCTCCCGAGCGACGGCCCAGCCGCGCCCATGGATCCCGCACCGCGCATCGCGCTCCCCAAGCCGCTGACCCGCATCGCGGCGAGTCCGTGGCTCGACGTGCTGCTGGTCACCGCGGT
>CAYMQR010000827.1:0-1719 GCA_964392195.1 uncultured bacterium
AGTCCGCGTGGCCCCATGTTCCGGAGCGCCTCGTAGGCGACCACGCGCACCATCGGGTCGCCGTCGCGGGTCGCCGCGAGCACGTGATCGAAGGCGCTCTCACCGAACGAGCCGATCGCCTTGACCGCCGCCTGGCGCGCCTCGCTCGAGGGATCGTCGAGCCCGCGCACGAGGTAGTCGCGGGCGGGCGGCCCGAAGCGGCCGAGGAGCGCGAGCGTCTCGGCGCGCTCCTCGCCGCCCTTCTGCTCGCTCAGCAGCGCGCCGAGCGCGGGCAGCGCGGCGGGACCGATCGCCACCAGCGCGTCGCCGACGTGGCGCCCGCCATCGGGCGCGTCGCGCCCGAGCGCCTGGGTGAGCACGTCGATCGCGCCCGGCCCCCAGGCGCCGAGCGCTCTGGCGGTGGCCGCGCGGACGTGCTCGTCGGGGTCGTGGAGGAGTGTGCGCAGGATCGGCGGGGGCGAGTCCGGCGTGCCGCGCGGCGAGACCTTGCGCGGGCCGAGCGCGCCGAGCGCGAGCACCGCCTCCTCGCGGACCCGCCAGTCGGGCTCGTGCTCGAGCGCTCGCGCCAGCACCGCCTCCTCACCGAGCGCGCCGAGGCCACGCGCTGCCATCTTGCGCACCTGCCACGCCTCGTCCTCGAGGAGACCGCGCTCGAGGAGCGGCGCGCCGGCGGCGCCGAGGGTCGCGACCCGCTCGAGCGCCGCGCGCCGCACCTTCCAGTCGGGATCGGCGGCGAGCATCGACAGCGTCGCGAGCGTGCGCGCGCCCTCGGGGAGGGTCACGCTCTCGATCGCGCCCTCGGCCGCGGCGGGCTCGCCCTCGCCGGCGAGGTCGGCGGCCGCCGCGACCGGCGCGGGGCCGCGCCACAGCCCGGCGATCAGCGCCAGCGCCGCGCCGGCCCGGCGCGTGCCGCGGTTCACCCGCGTTCCCAGCCGTTGGTGATCGGCATGCGCCGATCCTTGCCGAACGCCTTGGGCGTGATGCGGATCCCGGGCGGGCCCTGCCGGCGCTTGTACTCGTTGCGGTCCACGGTCCGCGCCACCTTGCGCACCAGCTCGGCGTCGAGCCCGCGCGCCGCCAGCTCGGTGAGCGAGCGGTCCTCCTCGACGTAGCCGGCCAGGATCTGGTCGAGGACCGCGTAGGGCGGCAGCGAGTCCTCGTCCTTCTGGTTCTCGCGCAGCTCGGCGGTGGGCGGCCGCTCGATCACCGACTCGGGGATGACCTTGCCGGGCCCGCGCAGGTTGCGGTGCCGCGACAGCGCGAAGACCAGCGTCTTGGGGATGTCCTTGAGCACCGCGAAGCCGCCCGCCATGTCGCCGTAGAGCGTGCAGTAGCCCATGGCGTTCTCGCTCTTGTTGCCGGTGGTGAGCAGCAGGTGGCCGAACTTGTTGGAGAGCGCCATCAGCAGCGTGCCGCGGATCCGCGCCTGCAGGTTCTCCTCGGTGACGTCGGCGGCGCGCCCGGCGAAGAGCGGCGCCAGCGCGGAGCCGAACTGCGCCATCAGCGGCTCGATCGGGATCGTCGGGCAGGCGATCCCGAGGAGCTTCGCGACCTCGAGCGCGTCGTTGAAGGTGCCCTCCGACGAGAACCGCGACGGCATCGTCACCGCGTGCACGCGCTCGTGGCCGAGCGCTTCGACGGCGATGGCGGCGGTGAGCGCCGAGTCGATCCCGCCCGAGAGCCCGACCAAGACCGTCTGGAAGCCGTTCTTGCGCACGT
>CAYMQR010000828.1:0-1713 GCA_964392195.1 uncultured bacterium
GCTGGTGGTGGGAGTCAACGGCACCGGCAAGACGACGTCGATCGGCAAGCTCGCGGCGCGCGCCAAGCGCGACGGGCTCAAGGTGATGCTCGCCGCGGCGGACACCTTCCGCGCCGCCGCGATCGAGCAGCTCGAGGTCTGGGGGCAGCGCTCGGACGTGCCGGTCATCCGGCAGGCCGAGGGCGCCGACCCGGGCGCGGTCGCGTTCGACGCGGTGCAGGCCGCCAAGGCGCGCGGCATCGACCTGCTGATCGTCGACACCGCCGGGCGGATGCACACCAAGAAGAACCTGATGGACGAGATCCGCAAGGTGAAGCGCGTGGTGGGCCGCGATCACCCCGGCGCGCCGCACGAGGTGTTCCTGGTGCTCGACGCGACCACCGGCCAGAACGCGATCTCGCAGGCGCACCTGTTCCACGAGGCGCTCCAGCTCTCGGGGCTGATCCTCACCAAGCTCGACGGCACCGCCAAGGGCGGCGTCATCATCGGCATCTGCGACGAGCTGAAGGTGCCGGTGCGCTACATCGGGATCGGCGAGAGCATCGACGACCTGCGACCGTTCGACGCCCGCGAGTTCGTCGACGCGCTGTTCGGCGACGACTGAGCCGCGCGGCGAACGGTCAGCGCCGGCGCCGCATCGCCTGCGCGGCTTCGCGGTCCATCTCGCGCTTCTTCACGTCCTGACGGCGGTCGTATTGCCGCTTGCCCTTGGCGAGCGCGAGCTCGAGCTTGGCGCGTCCGTCCTTGAAGTAGAGGGAGAGAGGGACGAGCGTCTGGCCGCGCTCGCGGACCTTGCCGATCAGCTTCTCGATCTGCGCCCGGTGGAGCAGCAACTTGCGCTTGCGGAGCGGGTCGTGGTTGCCGTACGACGCCGGGCCGTAGGCCCCGATGTGCATGTTGTAGAGCCACACCTCGTCGCGCTCGATCGCGGCGTACGAGTCCTTGAGGTTTGCGGTGCCCGCGCGCAGCGACTTCACCTCCGAGCCGAGCAGCACGATCCCGCACTCGAAGGTGTCCTCGACCTCGTAGTCGTGGCGTGCCTTGCGGTTCTGGCACACGAGCGTGGTGGCGGACACGGTGTCTCTCGTCGCGTCGGCGCCGCGCTGGGCGCGCGCCGAGCATCGCTCTTCATAACACGCGCACACCCGCGCGCCGCGCCACGGCGCGGCGCCGACCCGAGCGCCTCCATCGCGCTCGACCTCACGTGCTGCAGCGCGTTGACGCACCGGAGGTGGGGTGCTATCTCACTCGCGCCTCGGGGCCCATAGCTCAATTGGTAGAGCGGCGGACTCTTAATCCGTAGGTTGAAGGTTCGAGTCCTTCTGGGCTCACCCCGTCTTCCCCAACAACACGCGCAGTCTCTTCGGTTCCACCGTCGGTGGACCGATGACGCTGCGCGTGTTGCCCGGGGCACCTCGGCCACGCGAACCGGCTACGGGGGCGCCGCCGAGCGCGAGGCCGCGATCCCCCCGCTCGGCGCGCTCTCCGGTGGCCCGCTACGGCCTGCTAGGCTCGACCCGACGCTTCGCGAGAGTGGTGGAACGGCAGACACGCTGGACTTAGGATCCAGTGCCTTCGGGCGTGGGGGTTCAAGTCCCCCCTCTCGCACCAGCAACACGGCCCGGCGACCGCCGCCTCGGTTGCTCGCGCGGAGGTCTCGCCGTCGCTTGGATGTCACGATGCCCCACTGATATACCGCGTTACTGCCTACCG
>CAYMQR010000829.1:0-1704 GCA_964392195.1 uncultured bacterium
CGCGTCAGAAGAAGAAGCTCAGGGCGAGCGGCACCGTGAAGAGGTCCTCTCCGTCGTCGGAGAAGATCCGGTCGTAGGCGAAGCCCACGTCGAGCGCGACGCGCGGCACCAGCACCACCTGCAGTCCCGCCTGCACCGACACGACGAAGTCGAGCTGGTCCTCGGCGTCGTATCCGTCGATCTCCGTGGTGCGCAGCAAGAGCCCCGGCGAGAGCGCGAGGTACGGCCGTACCCGCTCGGCGAGCTCGACCGACACCCGAGCGCCCGCGCCCGCGGACACGTTCACGGCGGTGGCGCTGCCGCCGCCATCCACGCGGGCGTCCTGGAGGTCGAGCGACACGCCCACGAACGGCTCGACGTTCGGATGGACGTAGTGGCCGAGGAAGGTGCCGAGGCTCACCTGCGAGTTCACGACCGCGCCGTCGAGGCGCTGATACGAGGCGCGGAGCCCGGCTTCCCACGACCCCGCGACACCGGGCGACGGCACCCCGAGCGCTCGGTCCGGGTCCGCGTCGTCCGCGGCGCGTGACGCACCGGCGCTCGCCGCCCCCAGCGCCAGCGCGAGCGCGAGCGCGACCAGCCAGCGGGCGCGCCGAGGGGCCGCGGTCGATCGGGGTGTCGCTCGCTCTCGCATGCACCTCTCCGGGAAGAGTCGTGGCTCGTACCGCCGATCGCGCGCCGCCGTCAACCGAGCCCACCGGGCGCGCGCCGCGTCCCGGCGAGGCTTCCACACGCGCCGATGACGCGATTAGTCTTGGCCGGCTTGCGCCCGAGCCAGCGGCGCGGAGGGACGCTCCATGTCGATCTTCGAACGCCACGTCTTCATCTGCGAGAACTTCCGCGAGAAGGGCCATCCGCGCGGCTCGTGCGGCGAGAAGGGCGGCGAGGGCGTCCGCGAGCTGTTCAAGAAGAGCCTCGAGAAGCGCGGCCTCAAGGACCGGATGCGCGCCAACAAGGCCGGCTGCCTCGACCAGTGCGAGATCGGCCCCACGGTCGTCGTCTACCCCGAGGGCGTGTGGTACGGCCTGGTGCGCACCGCCGACGACGTCGAGGAGATCATCGAGCAGCACCTCCTCGGCGGGAAGGTCGTCGAGCGGCTGGCGTTCTCGCGCGACGCCTCCGGGAAGCTGGTGCGCGGTAGCGGCGGCTGAGCGACCGCCGCCGCGCCCGACCCTCCTCTCCTCGCCCTCCCCGCGTGAGCCCCACCATGGTCAAGATCCCCACGCTCCTCACCGAGCGCGTCGCGGCGGCGATCGACGCCGCGTTCCCGTCCGCGAGCTACGACGCCACCGGCATCGTCGAGGGGGCGGCCGACACCCGCTTCGGCGACTACCAGTCGAACGTCGCGCTGCGCCTCGCCAAGCCGCTCGGCAAGCCGCCGCGCGAGGTGGCGAACGCGATCGTCGCGAAGCTCGCGATCGACGACCTCTGCCAGCCGCCGGCGATCGCCGGTCCCGGCTTCATCAACCTCACGGTGCGCGACGAGCTGATCGCGCGCACCGCCGCCGAGCTGCGCGCCGATCCGGCGCTCGGCGCCTCGCTCACGACCCGCCCGTCGAAGGTGGTCCTCGACTACTCGGCGCCGAACATCGCCAAGGAGATGCACGTCGGGCACCTGCGCTCGACGATCATCGGCGACTGCCTGGCGCGCGTCCTCGGCTACCTCGGCCACAAGGTCATCCGCCAGAACCACGTCGGCGACTG
>CAYMQR010000830.1:0-1696 GCA_964392195.1 uncultured bacterium
CAGGACCAGGCCGAGCACGGTCATGGGGGTCCTCCGCCGGCGGACTCGCACGATCCGTGCCACCGGTCGCCGCCGGGGCTACAGCGGCCGAACGGAGGTCTCGTGCTCGCGCTGCTCGTCGGCGCGGCGTTCGCCGCGGGCGTGGTGAACTCGATCGCCGGCGGCGGCACGCTGCTCACGTTCCCCGCGCTGCTCGCGGCCGGCCTGCCGGCGGCGACCGCGAACGCGACGAGCACGGTCGCGCTCGTGCCCGGCTCGCTCGGCGCGTTCTGGGGGTTCCGCGAGCACGTGCGCGGCGACCGGCGGCTGATCCTGACCATGGCGGCGCCGAGCGCGGTCGGCGGGGTCGTGGGGGCGCTGCTGGCCGATCGCGTCGGCGACGAGCGGTTCGCTGACCTCTCGCCGGTCCTCGTGTTCGCCGCGACCGCGCTGTTCGTCGCCCAGGAGCCGATCCGCCGCGCGCTCGCGCGCCGGACCGGCGGATACCGGCCCGGCCTCGTCGCGCTCGGGGTCCTGCAGCTCGGGGTCGCGCTGTACGGCGGGTTCTTCGGCGCGGGCATCGGCATCCTGATGCTCGCCGCCCTCGGGATCTACGGCCTCGACGACATCCACCGCATGAACGCGCTGAAGAACCTCGCCGCGGTGTGCATCAACGGCCTCGCCGCCGCGACGTTCGCGATCAGCGGGCGCGTGGACTGGCCGATCGCGGGTGTGATGCTCGTGGGCGGCGTCCTCGGCGGCTACTCCGGGGCGCGCGTCGCCACGTGGGTCGGGCCGGTCGCGGTGCGGCGGGCCGTCGTCGCGATCGGGCTCGTCATCGCCGCCGGGCTCGCCTGGCAGCGCTTGTCGTAGTCCTCACCGGACGCCGTGCATCCACTTCGCGAGCAGCGGGGACAGCAAGAACAACAGCACCGACGACACGAGCGCCGCGATCCCGATCTGGCCGAACACGTCGCCGTAGACGTGCACCGTCTCGATCGGCGGGGGGATGACCTGCTCGCCGCCGCCGCCCTCGCCGACCCCGGTGAACACCGCGATGACCGACGACAGGTAGCTCGAGAACGCGGTCGCGAGGAACCACGCGCCCATCACGGTGCTCACGAGGCGACCCGGCGAGAGCTTCGTCACCATCGACAACCCGACGGGGGACAGGCACAGCTCCCCGGTCGTGTGCAGCAGGTAGCCGACCAGCAGGTACGACATGCCGACCATGCCGCGCTCGTCGCACGAGCCCGCGCCCCACCACAGCACCACGAACCCGAGACCGAGCTGAGCGAGGCCCAGCGCGAACTTCACCGGGGTGTTCGGCTCGAGGCCGCGGTTGCCGAGCTGTTGCCACAGCGCCGAGAACACGAGCCCGAAGCACAGGATGAACAGCGGGTTCGCCGCCTGGAACGTCGACGCGGGGATCTCGGTCGTCGCGATGCCCATCCCGACGTCCTCGGCGTCCACGACCCACTGGGCGTCGAGCTTGTCGGCCGCGCGCAGGCCGTCGAGCACGTCGAGCGTGATCATCTGGTCGCCGTTGCGGTGGCCGAGCTGCTCCTGGGTCATCGTGATCTGCAGCGTCTGCCCGACGTCCGCCTGCGTCACCACGCGGCTCTCGAACACGCGGTCGACGTTGCGGTCGGTGAAGTTGTTGATCGACGAGCCGGCCTGCTCGAAGAACGCCCAGAACAGCAGGCTGAAGAACATC
>CAYMQR010000831.1:0-1669 GCA_964392195.1 uncultured bacterium
GGCGCGACGACATCGAGCCGCTGCTGCACCACTTCCTGGGGCGCTTGGCGCCCGGCAAGTCGTTCGAGCCGGCGGCGCTGCGCGCGCTGTGCGCCCACGACTGGCCCGGCAACGTGCGCGAGCTGCGCAACGTGGTCGAGATCCTCGCGATCCTCGCCCGGGGTGACGTGATCCGCCTCGCCGATCTGCCGCGCCGGATCGTGACCGCGGGCGCCGAGGCGACCCCGACGCCGAGCGAGGCGCCCGAGGAGCTCAAGTCGCTGATCGAGCGGGTCGAGCGCGAGCACATCCGCCGCACCCTGGACTACACCGGCGGGCACCGCGACAAGGCGATCGCGCTGCTCGGGATCGCGCGCGCGACCTTCTATCAGAAGCTCAAGCAGTACGAGCTGACCGAGTACCCCGGCCACGGCTGACGCCCGGATCGGGCGGCGGCGGACCGACGGAGTCGGTCCCTCCGAAGGACGGGGACGGGGCGCTACCTCGGAGGCCCCGCCTCCGGCGGACCGGGCGGAGTCGGTCCGTCCGAGGTCGCGGGCGCGGGGTCGTCCTCGCCGGCGTCGAAGAGCACCTTCCACGAGCCGTCGGCCTGGCGCCGCCACAGCGTCACGTAGCTGCCGGTGCCCGCGGTCCGCCATGCGCCGCCGTCGTGGGTGCGTAGCGCCCACGCGCCGATCGTGAAGCCGACGTCGCCGGCCGGCGAGAGCCCGCTCCACTGTGGCGCCCACTGCAGCCGCGAGCGCTCCGAGAACAGCGGCGCCACCGCCGCGCGGATCGAGTCCGCGTCCTGGATCCGCCTCCCCTCCGACACCATCGCGCCTTCGGGGTCGAACGCCTCGACCCACGCATCCGTGCCGCGGGCCTCCACCTCGGCGGCGAACGCGAGGTCGGCCTGCTCGAGCGCAGGAGCGCGCTCGCTCGGGACGAGCAGCATCGGCCGCTCGACCGAACGTTTGTCGTCGGAGAGCCGGGTGCCGAGCCGAGACACGCCGCCGGCGTCGCGGCGCGCCAGCGAGACGTTCTTGGGGAAGCGGTTCGACGGGTTGGTGAAGCGGACCGCGCGGTCGGCCGACGCCGAGCGGACGAACCAGGTCGGCGCCGCGCCCTCGGTCATGTCGCGCAACGCCAGGTGGCCCTGCTCGTCGCGCGCCACGATCCGCACGCCCCACGTGGAGGTGCGCCCGCTGTTGATCTGGAAAGACGCACCGAGGAGCGCGTCGCCGGCGGGGTACCAGTTGTCCTCGACGTCGTTGGCGTCGGTGGTCCAGCGGCCGACCAGCCACGCGAGCTCGGCGACGTCGGCGTGGATCTCGGCCTTGGGCGCCTCGAAGGGCGGGGGGGCGAGTGTCGCGCAGGCGGGCGCGATCGCGAGCGCGATCAGGAGTGGGGCGAAGCGAGGGCGGAGCGAGGACGAGCGCATCGGGCCTCCGTGAGACGAAAGGCCGATCCTACTCCTGGGGGCCCTGGCTGGTCGCGGCGCGTGGAGCGTCGGCGCCCCGTCGCCGACCCGGGCCCGGGGTCCAGTCGTGGACCCCGCCGGGCACCGATCGCCGTGGAGGGCCGCGCTCCGTCGCGGCCGCAGGAATCGATCTCGCTCGATAGCGGTCGCGGGAGGGCTGACGCCCTCCCCAACGGGGCGCGACACCGGCGCGGCGGCGGACGGCCAGGT
>CAYMQR010000832.1:0-1661 GCA_964392195.1 uncultured bacterium
ATGTGCTACGCGGGCGAGGAGCAGGGCCTCTACGGCAGCACCGCGCATGCGAGCTCGCTGGTCTCGTCGGGAGACGCCGCGAAGGTTCGCGCGGTGCTCACGATGGACATGGTCGGGTACAACGGCGATTCCGACCCGGATTGCATGCTGGAAACGCTGCCCGAATACGAGTGGCTGTCGGACCTCTACACCGACGCGGCGACCGCCTACACCTCGCTTCGCATGGTGATCAACTTCACCCCGGAGCGCTCGGATCACGTGCCCTACCTCGACCGCGGCATGGCGACCGTCCTCGCCGCCGCTAACGACTGGGACGTGTATCCGCACTACCACCGCACCACGGACACGCCGGACAAGATCGGCGGCACCGCCATGGGCGAGCAGATCCTGCGCATGAACGTGGCGAGCCTCGCCGCGCTGCTGAGCGCCGAGTGCACCGATGCCGACGGTGACGGGTACGGCAATCCCGCGTCGGCCGCGTGTGCCCACCCGGAGGTGGACTGCAACGACGCGAACGCGGCGGTGAATCCAGGCGCCACCGAGGTGACGAACGGCGTCGACGACGATTGTGACGGACAGATCGACGAGCGCACCGGCTGTGGCGGCGTCGCGCGCACGGCCGCTGACTCGGACGGCTCAGCCACTGCGCTGCCGTTAATCCTCGGGCTCGGTGCCCTGGGAGTCGCTCGCCGCTTGCGGCCGGCGCACCGCCGAGCTCTCCCGGAGACATCCGAGCCGCACATCGGCTGATGATTAGGTGTCCCCAGGCGGATTCGATCCCCGTGGGGACCTCGGGGCGCCGGTGGTTCGCGTGATAGGCCGAGGGCGATCGGGCCTCCGCCGGGCGGGAAAATGCCATGACGGATCACGATCCCGACGACGAGCCCGGCCTCCCCGAGGTCGTCGAGGTGCCGATCGAGGAGGTGCTCGATCTGCATCCGTTCGCGCCGCGCGAGATCCCGGACGTGGTGTGCTCGTACCTGGAGGCGGCGCACGCGGCGGGGTTCCGCGAGGTGCGGCTGATCCATGGGCGCGGGATCGGCGTGCAGCGGAAGCGCGTGCAGGCGACCCTCGCGCGCCACCCGCTGGTCGAGCGCTACGCGGAGGCACCACCCGATCGTGGCGGGTGGGGCGCGACGATCGCGTGGCTCAGGGACGCTTCGGAGGTCGCGGGCGCCTCGGACGGGAGCGGCTGACGGGCGCGGCGCGCGACGCCGGTCGCCGAGTCGCCGGCCCGGGAGCCGGCGGCGCGGGCTTCTTCGCTTTCGCCGGCGGCGGTGGCACCACGCCCGTCGCGCCGAGCCGGTAGAGGTCACCGCGGCCGAGCTTGCGGTTGCTGGCGGCGGAGGTGCGGACCACCTCGTTCGGCTCGCAGAGCAGCAGCTCGGCGCCGCCTGTCAAGTGGATGGGGTCGCTGATCACGCGGCGCACGAACGGCGATGGCTCGGGCGCGGGATCGCCCGCCGCCGCGAGCCACAGGTAGCTGTACTTGAGCCAGTTGCGCTCCGAGCCGAGCCCGCGCGAGAAGAACGTGAACCACTCGCCCGGCACCGCCGCGCGCACCGACGTGTGGCACCAGTCGCGCCCTTCCACGAGTGGGCAGCCGGCGGCGTGCAGGCACGGGCCCCAGATGGACGTCGGCTCGCGGGGCAGCACGTGGC
>CAYMQR010000833.1:0-1659 GCA_964392195.1 uncultured bacterium
CCGGACGCACCGCACGGCACGCTGATGCCCGGCAGCCCCGCGAGGTTGACGCCGATGGTGAGCACGTCGCTCAGGTAGAGGCGCAGCGGGTCGCCGGTGGCCTCGCCGAGCTTGAAGGGCGGCTCGGGCGCCACCGGCATCACCAGCGCGTCGCAGCGCTCGAACGCCTTCTCGTAGTCGCGCCGCACCAGGGTGCGGACCTGCTGCGCCTTCCGGTAGTACGCGTCGTAGTAGCCCGCCGACAGCACGTAGGTGCCGATCAGGATGCGGCGCTTCACCTCGTCACCGAAGCCGGCGGAGCGGGTGCGCTCGTACATGTCGACGAGCGAGCCGTCCTGGCCGGCGCGCAGCCCGTAGCGGACGCCGTCGTAGCGCGAGAGGTTGGACGAGGCCTCGGCCGGCGCCAGTCCGTAGTAGGTGGCCACCGCGTAGGGCGTGTGCGGCAGCTCGACATCGACGATCTCGGCGCCCTCGCGCGCGAGGCGCTCGATCGCGGCGCGCACCGCGGCGCCGACCTCGGGGTCGAGCCCTTCGCCGAACGCCTCCTTGGGGATGCCGAGGCGCAGGCCCTTCACGCCCTTGGAGACGTCTCCGGTCCAGCGCGCGGTGGGCACGTCGAGGCTGGTCGCGTCGCGCGGGTCGTGACCGGCGATGACCTCCAGCATCAGCGCGGTGTCCTCGACGGTGCGGGCGAGGGGCCCCACCTGGTCGAGGCTGGAGGCGAACGCCACCAGCCCGAAGCGGCTGACGCGGCCGTAGGTGGGCTTGATGCCGACCACGCCGCAGAACGACGCCGGCTGGCGGATCGAGCCGCCGGTGTCGGAGCCGAGGCTCGCGAAGCACTCGCCGGCCGCCACCGCGGCCGCCGAGCCGCCGCTCGAGCCACCGGGGACGTGCTCCAGGCTCCACGGGTTGCGGGTGGGGCCGAACGCCGAGTGCTCGGTGGTCGAGCCCATCGCGAACTCGTCCATGTTGAGCTTGCCGAGCGACACGGCGCCCGCGCTCTTGAGCCGCGCGACGCAGGTGGCGTCGTAGGGCGACACGAAGGGCTCGAGGATCTTCGAGCCGCACGTGGTGGCGGTGCCCTCGGCGGCGAGCACGTCCTTGAGGGCGATCGGCACGCCGGCGAGTGGACCCACCTCCTCACCCGCGGCGAGCCGCGTGTCGACGGCGCGCGCGGCGCCGAGGGCGCTCTCGGCGTCGAGGTGGATGAACGCGTGGACCCGCTCCTCGACCGCGCCGATCCGCTCCAGGCACTGGCGGGTCGCCTCCTCGGCGGAGAGCTCGCGGGCGCGGATGCGGCGCGCGACCTCGGCGAGGGAGAGCTTCCAGAGGGCGTCGCTGCTCATCACTCGATCACCTTGGGCACCGTGTAGAAGCGGTCGCGGCGTCCGGGTGCGCGCTCCAGGATCGCCGCGTCCTGTCCGGACGGGCGCGGCTCGTCGGCGCGCAGCGGGCACGACACGTCGAGGACGTGGGCGGTGGGCGGAACCTCGGCCGGGTCGAGCGGGCCGAGCTCGTCGAGCGAGCGCATGTAGGTGATGATCTGGTCGACCTGGCGGGTCATGCGCTCGACCTCGTCCTCGTTGAGGTCGAGGCGCGCGAGCTTGGCCACGTGGACGACGTCCTTGCGCTCGATCGTCACGGCGTTTCCTCGGC
>CAYMQR010000834.1:0-1658 GCA_964392195.1 uncultured bacterium
GTGTCACGACGTTGCGTATCGGCGGTCTCGCGGCGCGCGACCCTCCGACGCGATTGACGAGTCCGTCTGGCGGCGCGCCGGGAGGCGGGCCCTCCGACGCGACTGACGGGTCCGGCTACTTGACCACTCGGAGGTCGGGCTTGTTCATCTCGCGCTCGGAGTCGACGAGGAGCTGATCGAAGTCGACCTCGAGGTACGCGGTGAGCTTGCAGAGCATGTGGCCGAGCAGGTTGACCTGGTACTGGAGCAGATCGACGGTCTTCTCGAGCTCTTCGGTGGCGTGAGGCCGGACGCTGCGCATGATGCTCATGATGACGCCTCTTCCATCCCTGCCGAGGTCCCAGGCGGCGCGATTATAGCGACGGCCTCGCGCGCCGAACAACCGCGATTTTCGCCGCGTTTCATGCGGTTTCCCCGATCTCGAGCATGCGCGCCAGCGCGCTCCGCGCGGCCTCCGCGAGGTGCTCGTCGAGCGCCATCGGCGGCGCGCTCGCCGGATCGTCGAGGTGATCGAGCACGTGCAGCGTTCCGCCCAGCGTGATCGAGTACATCGAGCCGCAGAAGGTCGTGGCGAGGGCCTTGAACGTGCGGTCGGGGACCTGCGCCGCGAGGTTCTCCACCGCGTGGATCTCGGTCCCCAGCACCACCGTGGTGTGGCGCGGCCGCGCCGCGGCGAGCTCGGCGAGGGTCGCGAGCGAGCCCGCGCCGTCGCTCGCGGCCACCACCTCGGGGGCGAGGTCGTGCTGCGCGAGCACCAGCGCGCGCGGGCTCGCCGCCCGCGCCGCGGCGACGTCGGCGGCGCGGAACTGGGCGAGGATCGCGCACGGGCTGGCCACGCACACCACCCGCGCGTGCTCGAGCGCCGCCTCGCTCGGCGGCACGTCGTCGCGCCAGGTGAGGATCTGGTCGGGCGCGAGCCCCGCCTTCGCGGCCGCGTTCGCGAGCAGCGCCGGGTCGGGCGACCACAGCACCCGCTCGGCGGTGCCGAGCGCCCAGCGCAGCAGCCACTCGGCGTTGCGGCTGCCGACCGTCGCGCCGCCGAGCTCGCCGGCGAGCGCCTTCACCTCGAGCGAGGTGGTGAGGCTCACCAGCGGCAGCAGCCGGTCGTAGGGGCGGCGCGCGCGCACCGCGTCGATCACCGCCTCGAGCCGCGGGCGCGTGATGGGGTCGGACATCGGGCAGCCCGCCTCCGGATCGACCCACCACACGCCGCTCTCGGGCGGCATCAGCAGCCGCGCGTTCTCCGCGACGTAGCGCACCGACGCGCACACCACCCGCTTCGGCCACGGACGGCGCGCGGCGCGCGCCGCGAGCGCCGCGCCGTCGCCGTGGAAGGTCGCGAGATCGACGAGCGCTTGGCGCTGGTAAAGGTGCGCCCACAGCCCGAGCGCCGCGCCGCTCCTGCGCAGGTGCTCGCGGATCCGCGCGCTCGCCGTGGCCTCGTCGAGGAACAGGTAATCGGGCGGCAGATAGAGATCGTCGCGCATCGAGCCGGGGGACGAGGCGCCACGCGATCGGCGGGCGCCGCAGGGGGGAGCCCGGCAATCTAGCCAAGCCGCGGCGCGTTGACAGGCCCGGTACCCGCTCCCAGACTCCGCGGCCATCGTCATGCCCGCGCGCAGATCCGAGCCCGCCGCACCACCCCGCAAGCCGAAGGC
>CAYMQR010000835.1:0-1657 GCA_964392195.1 uncultured bacterium
GAGCTGCCCGGCGGCGAGCAGGACTACCTCGAGGCGTGCCGCGCCTACGCCGACGTCCTCTACGGGCGCGCGCTCGCCAAGAGCGGCAAGCAGCACTTCCTCGACAAGACCCCGGCCTATGCGCTGGTGCTGCCGTTCCTCGCCAAGCTCTACCCGCGCGCCAGGTACGTGGTGCTCACCCGCCACCCGGCGGCGATCTTCTGCTCGTTCGCGGAGAGCTTCTTCGAGGGCGACTTCGAGGCCGCCAACCGCTTCAACCCCGTCCTCGACCGCTACGTCCCCGCCATCGCGCGCTTCCTGCGCGAGCGCCCGGTGCCGCTCCACCACGTGCGCTACGAGGATCTGGTCGCCGACCCCGAGCGCTGGATGCGCGAGATCTTCGAGTTCCTGGGCGTACCGTTCGAGGCGAGCGCCATCGACTACGGCAAGCACGAACACTCGAACAAGGGCCTCGGCGATCCCACCGGCGTCCACAAGCACACCCGCCCGTCGACCGCCTCGATCGAGAAGTGGGCTGGTCAGCTCGCCGGGGACGAGAAGCACCTCAAGTTCGTGCGCTCGCTCACCGACCGCCTCGACCCCGCCGACCTCGAGACGTGGGGCTACGACAAGAAGACGCTCTACGCGCCGATCGACGAGGGCCGCGTGCCCTGCGTCGCGCCGCGCAAGACGAAGCTCTCCGACAAGCTCGACCGCCATACCCTCGAGCGCTGGCTGTTGCTCGAGCTGCGCCGCAACATCCACCACAACGCCTTCGGGCGGCTGGTGAAGAAGGTGCGGTTCGTGTGCGACGTCCTGCTCCGGTGAGCCGCGCGCACGGCGCGCCGCCGCTCCACGGGACGCCGGGCTACGCTCTCGGTCCGCACCCCCGACCCCGGAGGAGAACCATGCCCAAGTCCAGTCGCCGCGCGCTCTCCGCGCTCACCCTGCTCGCCGCCGTGGCGCTCGGCGCCGCCCTCCCCGGCTGCGGCCGCACGCTGTCGCGCTGGGGGTTCGGCACCCAGAAGCTGCGCGCGCCACAGGGCGCGCAGGCGGTGCTCGGGATCTCGTTCCACACCGAGGCCACCACCACCATCAAGGACGTGGTGTTCATCATGGACGACTGCACGGTGATCGCGAAGGAGTACAAGGACATCTCGCCGTTCGAGGGCAAGCTCGAGATCCTCGATCACGACGGCAAGCCGTTCCACCAGGCGGGCTGCGTGCCGCGAGTAGCGGCGAAGTGAATCGTTCTCGGCGATCTGTTCCACCCCCCGCCCCCATCCCAGGAGACCTCTCATGCGCATCGGCTGGACCCTTCCGCAGCACGGCGCCGTCGCTGGTCCCGAGTCCCTGATCCGCTTCGCGGAGCGCGCCGAGGAGCTCGGCGTCGACAGCCTGTGGGTGTGCGAGCGGCTGCTCTGGCCGGTGGCGCCCAAGGCGCCCTACCCGGCGAGCGCCGACGGCAGCCTGCCGGTGCAGTTCCAGCGCGAGCTCGACCCGCTCGAGACGCTCACGTTCGTGGCCGCGCACACCAAGCGCGCGCGCCTCGGCACCAGCGTCATCAACCTCCCCTACTACAACCCGGTGATGCTGGCGCGGCGGATCGCGAGCCTCGACGTGCTGTCCGGCGGGCGCGCCGCGATCGGCTTCGGCAACGGCTGGTCACCCGACGAGT
>CAYMQR010000836.1:0-1631 GCA_964392195.1 uncultured bacterium
CGCCCGGGCCTTCCATGCCGTAGATGCACAGATACGAGCCGCCGATACCGACGGAATTCTCCGCGGTCCACGTGCGCGCCGGGTTGTACTTGGTGGTGACCAGCCGGTGGCGCGGATCCAGCGGCGTGGCGACCGGCGCGCCCAGGTAGACGTCGCCGAGGCCGAGCACCAGGTAGCGCGCGTCGAACACCACGCGGCGCACGTCCTCGATCGAGCCCAGGCCGTTCACGCGGCGGATGAACTCGAGGTTGCTCGGGCACCACGGCGCGTCGTCGCGCACCACGCGCATGTAGCGCTCGATGGCCTGGCGGGTGGCGGGGTCGTCCCACGAGAGCGGCATCCACACCGTGCGCGTCGGCAGCTCGAGGTGGTCGACCGAGGGCAGCGCGTCGTCGACGTCCTCCAGCGCCCGGACCAGGCGAGCGAGCGGCAGCACCGCCGGGTCGTGGTGGACCTGCAGCGAGCGCACGCCGGGCGTGAGGTCGACGATGCCGGGCAGCTCGCCGGCGGCGCGGCGCTCCTCGAGGGCGCGGCGCAGCACCTCGACCCGCGCCCTGAGCTCGAGGTCGAGGACCATCGGCCCGTACTCGACCAGCAGGTGGCGGTCACCGCTCGCGCGATAGGTGACGGCGGGGCGCTCGCCGCTCGCCGCGCGCGCGTTCACGATCGTGGGACGCGGCGCGCGCGCGGCGCGCGCGGCGAGCGCGAGGGCGGGCGCGCGCGGCTCGGGAGCGCGCGCGGCGACGGTCCGCTCCAGGCGCCGGTCGAGCTCGCGCGCCTCCTCGGGTGTGAGCGAGTGGAAGCGCAGCTTGTCGCCCGGTCGGAGCTGGCCGAGCTTCCAGAGCTCGGCGTGCGCCACCACCACCGGGCACACGAAGCCGCCCAGGCTCGGGCCGTCGGGCCCGAGGATCACCGGCATGTCGCCGGTGAAGTCGACCGAGCCCACCGCGTAGGCGGTGTCGTGGATGTTCGACGGGTGGAGCCCCGCCTCGCCGCCGTCGGCGCGTGCCCAGGCGGGGCGAGGGCCGATCAGCCGTACGCCGGTGCGGTCCGAATGGAAGTGGACCTCCCAGTCGTGGGCGTAGAGCTCGGTGACGTCGGCCTCGGTGAAGAACTCGGGCGCGCCGTGGGGTCCGTCGAGGACACCGACGTCCCAGCGCTGCGCGTAGTCGGGCGCGAGGAGCGCCGCCGCGGCGCCGTCGAGCGGCGCATCGGGCGCGAGCGCCGCGTCATCCGGATCGCCGAGGTGAAGTACGTCGCCGGCCTGCAGCTTGCGGCCGCCGTGGCCGCCGAAGCCGCCTAGGGTGAACGTGGAGCGCGAGCCCAGGTACGCAGGGACGTCGAAGCCGCCACGCACGCACAGGTAGCTGCGCAGCCCGCGCGGCCCGACCGCGCCGAGCGCGAGCGTCGAGCCGGCGCCGACGGCGATCGGCGTCCAGCCCGGCACCGGCTCACCGTCGAGCGTGGTCTTCACGGCGGCGCCCGCCACACACACCAGCGCCGCGCGGCGAAAGCGCAGCGTGGGCCCGGTGGCGGTGATCTCGAGCGCGGTGGCGTCGTCGCGGTTGCCGACCACGCGGTTGCCGAGGCGCAGCGCGAGCGGGTCCATCGGCCCGGACGGCGGCACGCCG
>CAYMQR010000837.1:0-1631 GCA_964392195.1 uncultured bacterium
GGGCGTGATCGTCGGCATCCCGACGCTGCGCCTGCGCGGCGACTACCTGGCGATCGTCACCCTCGGCTTCGGCGAGATCATCCGCGTCATCATCCTGAACCTCGACGTGGTGGGCGGGGCGCGCGGCTTCACCGACATCCCCGAGCTCGCGGGCACGTTCTGGATCTTCCTGTGGGCCGTGGTCACGGTCGCCGTGATCGCGCGCATCGTCGGCTCCACCAAGGGCCTCGCGTACCTCTCGATCCGCGAGGACGAGGTGGCCGCCGAGGCGGTCGGCATCTCGACCACGCGCACCAAGGTGTCGGCGTTCCTGCTGGGGGCGTTCTTCGCCGGGATCGGCGGCGGGCTCTTCGCCCACAACGTCACCTACCTGCACACCAACATGTTCACCTTCATGAAGTCCATCGAGTACATCGTGATGGTGGTGCTCGGTGGCATGGGCAGCATCACCGGGTCGGTGGTGGCCGCCGTGGTGCTGACGGCGCTGCCCGAGGCGCTGCGCGCGATCGACAAGTACCGGATGGTGATCTATTCGGTGCTGTTGGTCGTGCTGATGCTCACCAGGCCGCAGGGCCTGATGGGCCGGAGCGAGCTGAGCTTCGAGGCGATCCGGCGCCGGCTGGCCGCTCGCCGGAGTGCCGCCGCCACGGGAGAGTCGCCGTGAGCGCGCCGGTGCTGGTGGTGGAGAACGTCACCAAGTGCTTCGGAGGGCTGACGGCGGTGTCGGAGCTCGACCTCGAGCTTCGCGCCGAAGAGCTGGTCGGCATCATCGGCCCGAACGGCAGCGGCAAGACCACCGCGTTCAACCTGATCACCGGGTTCTACGAGCCGACGCGCGGCTCGATCCGGCTCGGCGACAAGCGGATCGACGGCCTGCGGACGAACCAGATCAACCGCGCCGGGATCGCCCGCACCTTCCAGAACATCCGGCTCTTCCCCGACCTTAGCGTGCTCGACAACGTGCGGGTGGCGTTCCACGTCAGCGTGCGCTCGGGGATCGTGTCGCGGGTGCTGCGCAGCCAGCCGTTCCTCGACGAGGAGCGCAAGGTCGGCCGCGCCGCGATGGAGCTGCTCGAGCGTTTCGACCTGGCGCGCTTCGCGCTCACCTCGGCGCGCAACCTGCCGTACGGCAACCAGCGGCGCCTCGAGATCGCGCGCGCGCTCGCGACCTCGCCCAGGATCCTGCTCCTCGACGAGCCGGCGGCGGGCATGAACCCCACCGAGAAGGTCGAGCTCGCCGAGCTGATCCGGCGCGTGAAGGACGAGTACGACCTCACGATCCTGCTCATCGACCACGACATGAAGGTGGTGATGGGGCTGTGCGAGCGGATCCTGGTGCTCGACCACGGAGAGACGATCGCTCACGGAACGCCCGAGCAGGTGCAGCGCGACCCCAAGGTCATCGCCGCCTACCTCGGCGCCGACGCGGTGGCGTGAGGACGAGGCCGTGAACGCCGCCCCGATCCTCCGCCTCGAGAACGTGAAGGTCTCCTACGGCGCCGTGCGGGCGTTGTGTGGGGTATCGATCGAGGTCCGCGAGGGCGAGATCGTCACGCTGCTCGGCTCGAACGGCGCGGGGAAGAGCTCGCTGCTCCGCGCCATCTCTGGGCTGGTGCCGCTCCAGGAGGGGC
>CAYMQR010000838.1:0-1627 GCA_964392195.1 uncultured bacterium
GACGTCGAGCTCTGGACGCTGCCGATGTTCCACTGCAACGGCTGGGGCGGCGTCTACGCGCTCACCGCGATGGGCGGCACCCACGTCATCCTGCGCTCCATCGACGCCGAGCGGATCTTCACGCTCATCGAGCAGGAGGGCGTGACCTTCGCGTGCATGGCGCCCGCGGTCCTCAACGCGATCCTCCAGTACCCGCACAAGGCCAGGCACGCGATCCGCACCCGCCCGCGCTTCACCGTGGCGGGCGCGCCGCCGCCCGCCGCGTTCATCGAGCGCCTCGAGACCGAGCTCGGCTGGGACTTCCTGCAGATCTACGGGCTCACCGAGACCTCGCCGGTGCTGACCATCTCGGCCCCCGACCACCAGACCGCGAAGGGCGACTGGCAGCGCCGGGCGCGCGCCGGCGTGCCCGCGATCGGCGTCGAGCTCGCGCTGCTCGACGGCGACGGAAGGCCGGTGCCCCGCGACGGAACGACCGTCGGCGAGGTGTGCGCGCGCTCGAACGTGGTGTTCGAGGGCTACTGGCGCCAGCCCGAGGAGACCGCCAAGGCGATCCGCGACGGCTACTTCCACACCGGTGACCTCGGCGTTTGGGACGCGCTCGGCAACGTCAACATCGTCGACCGCCAGAAGGACGTGATCATCTCGGGCGGCGAGAACATCAGCTCGCCGGAGATCGAGGACGCGCTCTACCAGCACCCGGCGGTCGGCGAGTGCGCGGTGATCGGCGTGCCGGACGCGAAGTGGGGCGAGACGCCGAAGGCGCTGGTGGTGCTGCGCCCAGGCACCAGCGCGACCGAGAGCGAGCTGATCGCGTTCTGCAGGGGCCGCATGGCGCACTTCAAGTGCCCGACGTCGGTGGAGATCGTCGCGGCGCTGCCGCGCACCGCCACCGGCAAGCTGCAGAAGTTCAAGCTCCGCGAGAAGTACTGGACCGGCGCGCGGCGCGTGAACTGACGCGGGTCTCGAGCGCCGCGCTCACCGGCCGCCGCCGGGTGCGCTCAGCTCGAGCGCGTAGCCGATCGAGTCGGCGAGGCTCGCGGTGCGGCCCTCGGCGAGAGCGCTCTCGGCGGCCTCGGCGCCGAGCGCCACCCGCGCGCTCGCTTCCAGCTCGGCGAACGCTTGCTGGTCGTGGGGCGGGAGCGTGGAGCGGATCGCCTCGCGCAGCGCGGAGGCCGCGCCGGCGAGCCGCAGCACGTCCACGAAGCGCCCCTCGCGGGCGGCGACTCCGGCCAGCCCCTCGAAGGCGTAGGCGATGCCGTCCTTGTCACCCTCGTCGCGGACGAACACCAGCGCCTCGTGGAACAGCCGGTGCGCGCCCGTCACGTCGCCGCGGCGGGTCGCCACCAGCCCGAGGAGGTTGCTCGAGTACGCGACGATCCGGCGCGCGGAGATGGTGTGGGCGATCGAGATGCTCTCGGCGAGGTAGCGCTCGGCCGCGTCGAGATCGCCGCGCTCGAGCTCGGCCTCGCCGAGGTTGTGGAGGATCACGCCGACGTTCGGCAGGTCCTCGATGCGCCGCGAGATCGCGAGCCCCTCCAGGAACAGCTCGCACGCCTCGCCGAACGCGCCTCGGAAGAGCGAGCGCAGCCCCATGCCGTTGATCGCGCGCACCAGGCCGCGCGGG
>CAYMQR010000839.1:0-1598 GCA_964392195.1 uncultured bacterium
CCAGCCGAGGCGCGCCAGCCGCACGCGCACTTCTTCCACCGTCTCGGGATCGTTCTCCTTCGAGGTCAGCCCCTCGCGGAAGAGCGACTTGAGCGCGTCGGGCCCGAGACCGACGCGCGCCGGATCGGCGTCCACGCTCACCAGCTGCGCGGCGGCGCGGCGGCAGGACTCGCAGTCACCACACGGCGCGACCTTGCGAGTGGTGACCTTGGGCGTCGGGCACGGCATCCACAGCGGCAACGAGCCGGGGAAGCCCTGGGCGAGCACCTTGAGCACGGCCATCTCGCCGAGCGGCGCGAGCGGACTGAAGACGTCCACCGTCGGACCTCGCTCCATCAGGTAGCGGGTCAAGAGGTCGTGGAAGTAGCGAGTGTGCTCGTAGCGCCCGCCGTAGTGCGAGACGCCGTGGAACGGCTCGGGCAGATGTCCGGGGTAGCGGTCGGGAAGCGCGAGCAACCCGATGCCGCGAGCGCGCAGCAGCGGCAGCAACGCGAAGATCGACGGGCCGCGCACGTAGCAGGCGAAGCGCGCGCGGGCCTTCTTCGGCGCCGGTCCGTTGTGGATCGCGCGAACGTGGTCGGCGAGCGACGCGAGCACCGTCTCGAGGTTCGAGGACACCTGTGCGACGCTCAGCCCGCCGCCGCCGAGGCGAGCGGCGAGACTCTCGCCGACGCGCTGGTCGGCGGTGCCCGTCGACACGACGAGGCCCACGACCGGGGCGTCGATGCCGCGGAACACGGCGGCGTTCAGCACCGCCTCGGGCGCCGTGTTGAGGAGCACGCCGACCGAGTCGGGCGTCGCCCTGCTCCCGATCCGCGCCGGCGGCTGGCTCGCGGCCGCGAGCTCGACGTCGGCGTAGCTCTTGCGCTTCCGGAACGCCGGACGATCCCGTTCGTCGACCACCGAGTGCGCGGGGTCGTGGATCCGGTTGACGAGGATCTCCTTGCTGATCGCGCGCAGCAGCTCGTGCAGGAACGCGACGTCGAGCGGGTCGAGCGGGAACTCGGTCTCGAGCCGCGCGGCGAAGAGCCCCATGTTGACGAGCGGCTGGAGCGCCACCATCCGCGCGAGGGCGCTGTCGACCTCGGAGTCGGGAGCGAACACGTCCTGGTCGTAGCGGACGTCGTAGGTGACGGTCTCGGTCTTGCAGCCGCGGCGAATGATGGAGAACGCCGCGCGGATTCGATTCGCCGAGACCTTGGGCTCGGGAACCACGATCCTCTGGATGCCGACCAGTCCGTCCACGCTTGCTGGCTCCACCGCCGTCGCCGTTCGATCGTGACCGGCGACGCTTGCTCGGTCCTCGAAGATGCCGAAGGGAGTGAGGTGTTCTCCCCTACGGCACGGATATTGTAGCGGCGTTTTCCACTTCGCGCAACGAAAACCGTCAGCGCGGACTAGCGGATTCCGTGCACTTGGCGAAACCATACCAGCGAAATCATTTATCTTTTTTTGCGCGAGCCCGGCTCGCTCGGGCGCCGGAACGGTTTCGGGCCGCCCCACGGGGGGATCCGTGGTGATCGCGCCGCTGGCGGCGCGCGTCGGCGCCGCGCGCCGCCGAGGGCGGTGACGCCGACTTACCGGGGCAGGACTGGGAG
>CAYMQR010000840.1:0-1598 GCA_964392195.1 uncultured bacterium
GACGTGGCGCGCGAGAAGATGCTCGCGATGCAGGCGCTGTGGGCCGACGAGGTGGCGAGCTTCTCCGGGCAGTACGTGAAGATCCCGCCGTGCTGGTCGTGGCCGAAGCCGGTGCAGAAGCCGCGGGTGCCGATCCTGATCGGCGGCGGCGGCGGTCCGAAGCTCTTCGCGCACATCGCCGAGTACGCCGACGGCTGGATCCCGATCGGCGGCGCGGGCGTGCGTGAGCTGATCCCGCAGCTCCACGCCGCCGTCGAGGCGCGCGGGCGCGACCCCAAGTCCATCCGCGTCATCCCGTTCGGCACGCTGCCGACACCCGGCAAGCTCGACTACTACGCCTCGCTCGGCATCGACGAGGTGGTGCTCCGGATCCCGTCGGCGCCGCGCGACACCGTGATGCCGATGCTCGACGAGTTCGAGAAGCTGCTCCCGCGCTGACCCCCGGGCCGCGAACCGTGGGACTCGACGGGATCGACCTCACCGATCTCGACCGCTTCCAGCGCGGCTTCCCGCACGACTGGTTCACCGCGCTGCGCAGCGAGGCGCCGGTGTGGTGGCATCGGCCCACGCCGCGCGCGCCCGGCGGCGAGGGCTTCTGGGTGGTGAGCCGTCACGCCACCGCGCGGCGGGTGCTCCAGGACACCCGCACGTTCTCGTCGGAGAGCGGCCCCGGCCGCGACGGCGGGGGCACCACGCTCGTCGACTACCCGCGCGGTCAGGGGCCGGGGCAGATGATCACCATGACCGACCCGCCCGCGCACACGCGGCTCCGGCGGCTGGTGAATCACGGCTTCACGCCGCGGCGCTTCGCCGCGCTCGAGGGCGGGATCCGCGAGCGCGCGGCGCGCACCCTCGACGCGGTGGTGGCGCGCGGCGCGTGCGACTTCCTGGTCGACGTGGCGGCGGAGCTGCCGCTCCAGGTGATCGCCGAGATCCTCGGCGTGCCGCAGGACGATCGCCACAAGCTCTTCGCGTGGGCGAACGCCTTCACCGACCAGGAGGACGGCCAGCACGCGGGCTCGCTCGACGCGGCGCGCGCCGCCGCGATGGAGGCGTTCGGGTACGCCCACGAGCTCATCGAGCGCAAGCGCGCCGAGCCCGGCGACGACGTCCTGAGCGTGCTGGTCCAGGCCGAGCTGCCCGACGAGGACGGCGGGCGGCGCAAGCTCGACACGATCGAGCTCGATCTCTTCTTCGTGCTGCTGCTCACCGCCGGCTCCGAGACCACCCGCAACGCGATCGCCGGGGGTGTGCTTGCGCTGATCGAGCGTTCCGAAACATGGGACGCGCTCCGCGCCGAGACGGCCACGCTGCTGCCGACCGCCATCGAGGAGCTGCTGCGCTGGACCAGCCCCACCGCCTACAACCGCCGGACCGCCACCGAGGACGTGGTGGTGGAGGGCGCGCGCATCGCCGCCGGCGACAAGGTCTTGGTGTGGTACGCGTCGGCGAACCGCGACGAGGCGGTGTTCGCCGAGCCGTTCGCGCTCGACCTGGCGCGGCAGCCCAACGAGCACCTCGCGTTCGGCCACGGGCCGCACCTGTGCCTGGGCGCGCCGCTCGCGCGGCTCGAGATGCGGGTGGTGTTCGAGGAGCTG
>CAYMQR010000841.1:0-1563 GCA_964392195.1 uncultured bacterium
GAGCTCGCTCGCGAGTCGCTCATCGAGATCACGCAGCAGACCGCCTTCGAACCCATCTACGTGCGCCTGAAGCGCGAGCGCGCGGCCCTCACGATCACCTGACCATGAACGAAACCCTCGAAAGCGTCGAGACGCCCGAGCCGCCGCCGGCCCGCGAGCCGCTCGACCTCACCCTCGTGAAGCGCGTGCTCGAGGCGGCGCTGCTGTCCGCCACCGAGCCCCTCGCGATCGCGCCGCTCAAGCGCCTGTTCGGCGGGGAGCTGGACGCCGACAGCCTGCGCAAGATCCTCGACGAGATCCGCGAGGAGTGGGCCGACCGCCCGGTGGAGCTGACCTCGGTCGCCTCCGGCTGGCGCTTCCGCGTGCGTCCCGAATACCAGAAGTTCCTCGACCGCATCTCGGCCGACAAGGCGCCGCGCTACTCGCGCGCCGTGCTCGAGACGCTCGCGATCATCGCGTACCGGCAGCCGGTGACACGCGGCGACATCGAGGACATCCGCGGCGTGGCCGTCTCGCCGCCCACCCTCAAGGCGCTCGAGGAGCGCGGCTGGATCGACGTCGTCGGCCACCGCGAGACCCCGGGCCGCCCCGCGCTCTTCGCGACGACGCGCAAGTTCCTGGACGACCTGAACCTGCGCTCGCTCGAGGAGCTGCCCGCGCTCGAGGAGCTGCAGAGCACCCTCGACGCGAACTTCGAGGCGGCCCCGGCCGCCCCCGTGCAGGAGAGCCTGCTGGACGAAGCCCACGAGGCCGAGCCCGCGCACGCGCCCTCCGACGGCCCGGCCGGCGATCCGGCCTCCCCCACCCCCGACACACCCACCGACCGCGGGGCCGAAGCGCCTCCGCACGAGACGGAGCACCCCCACCATGAGGGATAGACCCTTTCGCACTCCCCGCGCGCCCAAGCTCGACTGGCCGGGCGGCATCGTTCCGGAATGGGCCAAGGCCCCGGCGAGCGCGAAGAAGCGCGGCGGCAAGGGCCCGGGCGCCAAGGCGGGCGGCAAGCGCGAGCGCCTGCAGAAGGTGATGGCGCAGTCGGGCTACGGCTCGCGGCGCAACGTCGAGATCCTCATCGCGCAGGGCCACCTCACGATCAACGGCCAGCTCGCGAAGCTGGGCGACCAGGCGGGCCCGGGCGATCGCGTGAAGCTCGACGGCAAGCTCATCCACCTGCGCTTCGGCGAGCAGCTGCCGCGCGTGCTGCTCTACCACAAGCCGGAAGGCGAGATCTGCACGCGCGACGACCCCGAGGGCCGGCCGACCGTGTTCGACAAGCTGCCGCGCCTCAACAACTCGCGCTGGGTGTCCGTGGGGCGGCTGGACTTCAACACGAGCGGGCTGCTCCTGTTCACGACGAACGGCGACCTCGCCAACCGCCTCATGCACCCGCGCTTCGAGGTCGAGCGCGAGTACGCCGTGCGCCTCATGGGCCAGCTCACGCCGGAGCAGTTCGCGCTTCTCACGGGCGAGGGCGTGGACATCGACGGCGAGAAGTGCCGCTTCGACCGTCTCGAGGACCGTGGCGGCGAGGGCTCGAACCACTGGTACCACGTGGTGCTGCGC
>CAYMQR010000842.1:0-1552 GCA_964392195.1 uncultured bacterium
CCGAAGTCGAGCACCAGCACCCAGTCGGCCACGCCGTTGCGCTCGGGGACGACCATGATGTTCTCGGGCTTGAGGTCGCGATGCACCAGCCCGGCGCGGTGGGCGCTCCCCACCACGTCCGCCACCTGCTTCATGACGCGGATGACGCGCGCCTCGGGGAGCGGCCCCTCGCGCTTCAGCACGTCGGCGAGGTTCTCGCCGCGCACCAGCTCCATCACCATGTAGAGCGTGCCGTCCTGCATCTGGCCGAAGTCGAGGATCTCGGCGACGTGCGGGTGGCGGATCTCGCGCGCCTTGGCGATCTCGTCGCGGAAGCGGGCCACCGCGGACGGATCGCTCATGTGCGCGGAGTCGAGGATCTTGACCGCAACCGAGCGGCCGCCCTCGACCTCGACCGCGCGATAGACGGCGCTCGTGCCGCCGTGGCCGATCTGGCGGTCGAGGCGATAGCGCCCGCCGAGCTCGAGCCCCTCGCGCGGATCGGGCAGGCGCAGCGATGCGCCGCAGTGCGGGCAGATCTCGTCGCCCGGTGTGAGCGGGCCGTCGCAGCTCGGACACGAGCGGCCCGCGGCGTGGATCGAGCGGGCGTCCAGGTGAATCGTCGTCGACATGGCCCGTGGCCGGCAGCGCGCCGGCGCCACGCCGCGAGCGGCGCCCACCGGCTGCCGGGGGATCTTACAGCCTTTTACCGACGCTCGAAGGAGCGCCGGGCGGAGCGCTGCTCGAGGCTCAGCTCGACGGCGGCGACACCGACCGGCCGCGCTCGACGAGCCGCGTGACCAGGAACGCCAGGGCGAGCGCGAACAGCGAGCCCACGCTCACCAGCAGCGGCCCGAGCGGGTCCTGCCACAGCGACGGCGCGGTGCCCTCGCGGAACTGCGCGAAGCTGCCGACCCGCATCAGCCGCTGCACGCCGCCGAGCGAGATCGCGGTCTCGATCGCAAGCGCGGCGCCGAACCCCGCCCACGCGCGGGTCTCGCGACCGGCCCGGATGTCCCGGTGGGCCAGCACGTAACCGCCGAGGCAAGCCGCCACGTAGATCCACGGCACGATCCACTTGAGCGTCGCGGCGCGCTCGGGCGACATCGCCAGCCAGTACATCACGCTCCAGTCGGGATAGGCCCAGAACAGGTAGAGCCCGAGCGGCGCGAAACACGCCACCGCGAAGAGCGCCGCGGCGCCGAAGCTCTCGCACAGCACCGGCTGCCGGCGGGCGCGGATCTGCCGCGCCGCCGCGAGCGCCAGCCCCTGGCCGATGGCGATGTTGATGAACGTGTCGATCGGAACCGTCACGGGCCGTCTCCTCGTGGCGCAGGCGCGGTGCGAAGATCGCGGCGATTGCATCATGCTCGCCGGCGCCGGGCAATGGCCGCGCCGGCGTGGGACACGGGCGGACGAGGAGGGATCGGACGGTGCGGCGGATCTGTGTGTTCTGCGGCTCGAGCCGCGGGCGGTCGCCGTCCTTCGCCGAGGCGGCGGAGCGGCTCGGCGCGGCGCTCGCGGGCGAAGCGCTCGAGCTCGTCTACGGCGGCGGCAACGTGGGGCTGATGGG
>CAYMQR010000843.1:0-1551 GCA_964392195.1 uncultured bacterium
GTCGCGCGCCAGTCGATCGAGCAGCTCGCCCCCGACGTCCCCGCGGTGCTGCGCAACCCGTTCTTCTACCCGTTCGTGGTGTTCGGGATCCTCGACTTCGTGACCACCCAGATCGCGCTCAAGCGCGCGCGCGCGGTGACGGTCGTCCCGAGCTACCAGTCCTTCTACATGCTGGTGCCGATCGTGGGCGGTGGCATCGGCTACGGCGAGAAGCTGGCGTGGCCGCAGCTCGTCGGGCTCGGCTGGCTGCTCGCGGGCGTGGTGCTGGTGTCCCGTTACCTGGCGCGCGAAGCGGCGGTCTGAGACGATCGCGACCCTCACGGGAGGTCCATGGCGTTCACGGGCAAGGTCGCGCTGATCACCGGCGCCGGGAGCGGCATGGGCCAGCTCGCGGCGCAGAACCTCGCCAAGGCCGGCGTCAGCGTGGCCGCCCTCGACATCGACGAGGCCGGGCTCGCGCGCACCCGCGCCGCGGGCGGCCACTCGGTCCACATCTACCCCGTCGACGTGACGAAGCCGGACGCGGTCGCCGGCGTCATCGCGCGCGTCGAGCGCGAGCTCGGCGACATCGACCGCGCCATGACCGCGGCCGGAGTGATGCCGATCGGCGCGCTCCTCGACCAGAGCGCCGAGCAGGTCAACCGCATCATGGCGATCAACTACGGCGGCACGGTCAACGTGACCCAGCGCGTGCTGCCGGGGATGCTGGCGCGCGGGCGCGGCGACCTGGTCCACTTCGGCTCGCTCGCCGGGTGGCTGCCGACGTTGCGCTTCGGCGCCTACGACGCCTCCAAGTTCGCGGTGATCGCGTACAGCGAGGTGCTCTATCACGAGAACCGCGGGCGGGGCGTGCGCATGACGTGCGTGTGCCCGCCGGCGGTGTCGACGCCGATGTTCGAGAACATGAAGGACGGCGCCAAGTCCACGAAGTACTCGCCGGTGCTGAGCGCGCAGCAGGTGCTCGACGCGATCGAGGAGTCGCTCGACGCGGGCGACCTGTGGTGCTTGCCGCGCTGGGGCGCCTTCACGATCTGGATCCGGCGGCTCATCCCCGGGGTGGCGTGGTGGTTCAACCACCGCATCGAAGGCGCGCCGTAGCGCCGCGCGCCCGCGCGCTGCTCCTCGCGGCGTTCGCGATCGCCGGCTGCAGCGGCGGCGGGAACGGCGACGGAAGCGGAGGCGGCGGCCGCCTCGAGCGCGCCCTCTCGCTCGTGACCGCCGAGTCGCTGCGGGCGCACGTCGACGTCCTCGCCGCCGACGAAATGGAGGGCCGCCGCCCCGGCTCGGCCGGCCACGATCGCGCTCGCGACTACATCGCCCGCGCCCTCGAAGCGCGCGGGGTCGAGCGCGGCGGCGAGGGCGGCGCGTCGTACCTCCACACCTACCCGACCGCACCCCAGCCCGAGTACCTCTACCCGTACCCGAACGGCTTCAACGTGGTCGGCGTCCACCGCGGTCGCGAGGCGCCGGGCGAGCTGGTGGTGGTGTCGGCCCACTACGACCACCTCGGCTACACCCGCGCTGGCCTGGTGATGAACGGCGCCTACGACG
>CAYMQR010000844.1:0-1549 GCA_964392195.1 uncultured bacterium
GACGAGAGCGAGCGCTTCGTGACCCTCGAGCAGGACGGCGAGTGGCAGCTCGACGACGTCGCGCTCCTCGACTTCGAGGACGGCTCCGCGGAGTGCGCCGCGGAAGGCACGACCGCCACCAACACCTCCATCCGCGGCACCGTCGAACCCGGCACCGCCGCGAAGATCCACTTCACGGTCGGCGTGCCGTTCGCGCTCAACCACGGCGACGCCACCACCGCCGAGGCGCCGCTCGACCAGACCCCGATGTTCTGGAGCTGGAACTTCGGCTACAAGTTCATCAAGATCGAGTTCGCGACCGACGGCCAGCCGGACGGCTTCTTCCTCCACCTCGGCAGCACCGGCTGCGAGGGCGACGGTGCCGGCAACGTCAGCTCGTGCAGCGAGCCCAACCGCGTCGACGCGGAGATCCCGCTCGCGAACGGCTTCGACGCGTCCAGCAACGTGGTGGTCCTCGACGTCGGCAAGCTGTTCTCGGACAGCGACGTCGACGTGAACACGCCGGAGACCGCGCCGGGCTGCATGTCGTTCCCGGGCGATCCCGAGTGCCCCGCGATCTTCGCCCACCTCGGGCTGCCGTTCGGGGAGCAGGCCGGCGGAACCCAGGACGTCTTCTCGGTCGAGTGAGCCCGCCATGACCCTCCGCCGGTCCCGCCCGCTCGCCGCGGCACTGATCACGTTCGCGGTCGGGTGTGGCGGGGCCGGCTCTTCGCATCCCTCCACCACGACCTACGCGTGGGACCTGCCGGCGGGATTTCCCACCCCGGTCGTCCCCGACGACAACCCGATGTCCGATGCCAAGGTCGAGCTCGGACGGCGGCTCTTCTTCGACCCGCGCCTCTCCCGCAACGGCACCCAGTCGTGCGGCTCGTGCCACAAGCAGGACCTGGCGTTCACCGACGGCCTGACCGTGTCGATCGGCTCGACGGGTGAGGCCCACCCGCGCAATTCCCCGTCGATCGCCAACGCCGCGTTCCGGCCCGCGCTCACGTGGGCGAACCCGCTCATGACCAGCTTCGAGCACCAGGCGCTGGTGCCGATGTTCGGCGAGCGGCCGGTCGAGCTCGGCTTCGTGGGCGGCGAGGACGAGCTGATGGCGCGCCTCGCCAACGACCCCGACACGCTCGCGCGCTTCGAGGCCGCGTTCCCCGACGCCGCCGACGACCCCGTGAGCCTCGAGACCATCACCCGCGCGCTGGGCTCCTTCGAGCGCACGGTGATCACCGGCCGCTCCGCCTACGACCGCGCGGTCTACGGCGGCGAGCCCGAGGCGCTCTCGCAGTCCGCGCGGCGCGGCATGGACCTCTTCTTCGGCGGGCGCCTCGAGTGCGACCACTGCCACGGCAGCATCGACTTCTCGGGCCCGATCCACCGCGAGGGCAAGACCGACGATCCCGCCAAGTTCGAGAACAACGGGCTCTACAACCTCGACGGCCAGGGTGCCTACCCACCCGACAATCCGGGCATCCTGGCGGTCACCACCAACCCCGACGACATGGGCCGCTTCCGTCCGCCCAGCCTGCGGAACGTGGCGCTCACCGCGCCGTAC
>CAYMQR010000845.1:0-1547 GCA_964392195.1 uncultured bacterium
CGCCTCGTTCCCCGCCGACGCGATGAGCCGCGCGCCGAGCGCCACCGTCGAGAAGAGCGGCGCGGGCAGCAGCGCGCGCCCGGTCTCCTGCAGCAAGATCGCGAGCTCGACCAGCCCCAGCTCGGCGCCGCCATGCTCGGCCGGGGTGATCAGCCCGAGCCAGCCCAGCTCCGCCATGGTGGGCCAGAGCGCCTCGCACACCGGGCGCGGATCGACCATCGCCTCGCGCACCCGGCTCGTCGGGCACGAGCGCGCGAGGAACTCGCGCGCGCTGGTCTGGAGCATGCGCTGCTCGTCGCTGAGCTCGAGGTTCATGGCGCTCTCGGAGGAAGCGAGACGGCCGGCAGCGATGCGGGTGTCCAGGTGACCGGCTCCCCGCGAATTTGATACATCGTCAAAAACGCTGCAACCTCGTCCTCGCGCCGCACGCGGCGGCGCCAGCTCACGGGAGACCGGTGGACGCGATCGAACCCAAGCGCGACACGAAACGAGGCCGCAACACCGCCGTCTCGCAGGCTGGGCGGCCGCTCGGCGAGCGCGCGCTGCGCACCCGCGAGCGGCTCCTCGACGTGACCGCCGCGCTGCTGCGCGAGAAGGGCGTGCTCGGGCTCTCGGTGGTCGAGATCGCGCGCTCCGCCGACACCTCGCCCGGCACCTTCTATCACTACTTCCACGACGTCGAGGACGCTGCGCTGATGCTCGCCGAGCGCGCCGGACGCGACATGCCGGCGGTGGTCGAGCTGATCGACGGCCCGTGGGACGGCGCCGCGGGGCTCGACCGCGCGCGCGCCATCGTGCAGCGCTTCATCGAGCACTGGGACACGCACCGCGAGGCGCTCAGCCTGCGCAACCTCGCCGCCGACCGCGGCGACGCGCGCTTCCAGCAGGTGCGGCGCACCACGCTGCGGCCGGTCGTCGACCACTTCACCGCCAAGGTGCAGGAGTACCAGCGCGCGGGGCGGGTCGCGAGCACGATCCACCCGGGTGTGGCGGCGGCGGGCATCCTCGCGCTCCTCGAGCGGCTCTCCGCGCACAAGCAGGTGATGCGGCGGCTCGAGGCCTCGAACGACGACCTCGTCGAGACCTGCGCGCGGATGATCCACCAGATCGTGACGGGCAGCGCGGGCGACGGCACGGGCTGAGCCGATCGACCGCCGGAGGCGGACGGAGAAAGGCCGCGCGGACGACGCGACGTCATCCCGTATCGCCGGCCGCGCGGCGCGCGGACCGCCAGGAGGCCCACCGATCCCTCGGTGGGCCCGCCCATGGGCCAGGCGTCGCGAGGGACCGCGACGCCTCCACCGCTGCGCGCGACCCTTCGCCCTACACCTCCGCCGCGGCGAGAAGGCGGGCGACCCGTCCGAATCCGCGGCGAGGAACCGCCGCGGCTCCAACGGACGGGGCGGGGTGTTGGAAAGGCGACTATCCGGCTCTTGAGCCCAAGTCGGGGCGATGCGACCATCCCCGGACACCCCTCAGGGGAGGTTCCGGGGTAAGTCCTCGCCCTCGCCCGTCTGGCGGGGCTGATCGGATGGGTTGATCCTTGC
>CAYMQR010000846.1:0-1540 GCA_964392195.1 uncultured bacterium
GGATGCGCCGGATGCGCTCGTTCCGTCGGGCGCGGCCCACGGTTGCACGTCCGTCGTCGGCCGGTGCAGCATCCCCGGGCGGCGCCGCGACGAGCGCCCGCCACAGGAGCAACGAACCGATGCCACCCACCCCCAACTTCGACGTCGCCGCCGCGCACCGCTACTTCGCTGCGGCCTGCTTCAACGCGGCCTGGGACCTGATCGACAGGAAGGACCGGACGCCCGACGACGACCAGCGCATGATCGCCCTCGCGCTCGCCTCGCTCTACCACTGGAGCCAGCGTCCCGACTGCGGCGACATGCAGCGCTCGGTCGGCTACTGGCAGGCGTCTCGGGTGCACGCGCTCGCCGGTCTCGCGGGCGAGGCGCGTCGCTACGGCGAGCTGTGCCTGGCGGTGAGCGGCGAGCTGCCGCCCTTCTATCGAGGGTATGCCCACGAGGCCCTGGCCCGCGCCGCGCGTCTCGCGGGCGACGGTGTCGCCGCGGGCGTGCACCTCGCGAAGGCGCGCGCGCTCGCGGCCGAGATCGCGGACGAGGGGGAGCGCGGCTTCCTCGACGCGGACCTGGCTGCCCTCGCGTGAAATGCGGCCGTTTCGGGGCCCTGGAAGGGCCGAAAGAGGCCTGAAATGCGCTATTCGTGAATTGCCCGGATAGCAACTTGTTTCAGAATTCCATGGCGGATTTCATGGAATTCCACTGGCGAAGTGTGATGAATCTGGCAAGCGGCTCGTAACACCGCCACGACTCGGCGGTGGCGCCAGGAACCCGCAGGTCCACCCGACCACGGAGCGTCGGGTCCCCGGTCGATTCCGCTGGAGGCGCGCGCTCCGTCGCGCGCGCCGCGTCAGCGATCCAGGTCGGCGAGGAAACGGCGGACGGCTTCGGTGAAGGCGTCATTGCGGTCGCCGGCGACCATGTGGCCGGCGCCGGCGATGTCGACGTACCTGGCGTGGGGGGCGAGCTCGAGGAAGTGGCGCGCGCCCTCGTCGCTGACGATCTCGCTCATGCGGCCGCGGACCAGCAGCGTGGGCAGCCGTAGCCGCCGCGCGGCGTCGTCGAGCATCTCGACCTTGTCGATCACCCGCGGCCGGCGCATGCCGTCGATGAAGCGCGGGTCCCAGTGCCAGCGCCAGCGGCCGTCCGCGCCGTGGCGCAGGTTCTTGCGCAGCCCCTCGATGTCCTTCCGGCGCGGCCGGTGGGGCAGGTAGGCGGCGATCAGGTCGGCGGCTTCCTCGAGGCTCGCGAAGCCGTCCGGCGCGGCGCGCATGAAGGCGACGATCTTCTCGACGCCGCTCGCCTCGCTGCGCGTGGCGATGTCGACCAGCACCAGCGCGCGCGCGATCGGCGGCTCGATGGTGGCGGCCGCGTAGAGCGACGACAGCCCGCCCAGCGACGCTCCCACCAGCACCGGCGGCGCCGGGAGCTGCCGAGCCAGCGCTGCCACGTCCTCGACGAAGGCATCGAGCGAGTAGTCGCCGTCCTCGGGCCACGAGCTCTCGCCGTGGCCGCGCAGGTCGACGCTCGCCACGAAGTAGCCGTC
>CAYMQR010000847.1:0-1535 GCA_964392195.1 uncultured bacterium
CCCTGGCCGCGGGTCTTCTCGTAGATCGCGTCGTCGAAGCCGTCGAACTGGAGGATCACCCACTCGAGGCCCGCCGCCTTCAGCTCCTCGATCCGGCCGGGCCGGAGCAGCAGCGTGCCGTTGGTGTTGAGGCGCGGCACGTAGCCGCGCGCCTTCACCGCGCGGATCAGGTCGGCGAGGTCCTTGCGGACCGTGGGCTCGCCGCCGATCAGGCACACGTTGGGGCGGAAGCCGCGCGCGGGCGGCTCGGGGAGCACGTCGCGGATCATCGCCGGCGTGAGCAGGCCGGTCTCGATCTCGTTCGCGCCCGCGAGGCACACCGGGCAGTGGAAGTTGCAGCGCCCGGTGACGTTCAACATGATCGTGTACGTCCACTCGAAGTGGCGGTCGCAGCGGATGCCGCGCGCGCACTCGGGGACGTCGCAGCCCTTGTCCTTGGGGATGACGCGCTCGATGGATCGATAGAGCGCCGCGTCCTTCCAGTAGAGGTCGTCGCGGCGTCCGTGGCTCGGGCAGTCGCGCCACATGTGGACGTCGCCGTCTCGTTCGTGGAGCAGGGCCGGGACGACCGCCCGGCACTCGGGGCAGATCGAGACCGTCTCCTCGAACGGCTGCGCGGGCCGCGGCGCGTGCGCCGTGAGCGCCTCGGGCGCGATCCTGAGCGGCCGGAGCGGCGCCGCCGGGGCGTCGCCCAGCGCGGTGAATGGCGAGACGTGCGCGCTCAAGGAAGATGAATGGAAACGCCCGGTTGTGCGTCTTCGGCGGGGTCGCGCGCGAGGGGGATTCGCTGGCCGGATGCTAGCGCAGCGTTCTTTCGGGGGTCAAACCAGCGAGCGAGCGTGGACGAGCGGGGCTCTCGGCGGCGTGCGCCGCGCGCCCGGCGATACGAACGGGCGCACGCTTCGCCGGCGCACGTCGATCCCGGCACGCGCCTGCTCGTTCACTCGACGCTCGCCGGGCAGTTGGCGTGGCGCTTGATCAGCTGCCGGAGCTGCGAGTTCTGGCGCACCAGGGTCTGCTTGAGGAGGTGCGCGAGGAGCGGCGGCGGGGCCGGGCCCCAGCTCGCGATGTTCCGCACCAGGAGCGTCGAGTTGTAGGTCTGCTTGCAGAGCAGCCCCACCGACTTGGCGTCGAGCGGTACGCCGGAGAGAGCGCTCAGCGCGCGGCCCTCGCTGCGCAGCACGCACTCGACCTTCTCCTCGGGGCTGCAGATGGAGAAGCGCGTGCGCAGACACTCGCGCGCGGTGCTCTTGTTGCGATCGGTGACATCGTGGCTCTGGCAGACGTTCCAGATCTCGAGGCAGCGGTGGCGGCCGAGGATGCGCCTGAGCAGGTGCAGCGGGGTCTGCGGGTTGCGCAGCAGCATGCGCTGCACCTCGGCGTCGTTGGCGAAGACGCCGCGCGCGCCGATCGCGTCGAGCCCCGAGGCGTTGCCGTGGTGCGCCGCCACCAGCCGCGCGTGAGCGAGCCCGAAGCGCGGGTTGTCCATGAGCCGGCGGATGACCCGCGACACCGGGTCGAAGCACAGCGCCGAG
>CAYMQR010000848.1:0-1517 GCA_964392195.1 uncultured bacterium
ACGTAGACCGCGCTCGCGGTGACGACCGGCGCGCCCCACGACCAGCCGTAGACGTCGGTGCGCCACGCGAGGCGGCCGTCGGCGGGATCGAACGCGGTGACACGCCGCAGGTCGGAGGAGCCGATGTAGGCGAGGTCGCCGTCGGGGCGCGCCGCGGTGGACTCGACCCACGAGCCCCAGAAGCTCTGGCTCCAGCGCGTCTCGCCGGTCGCCGGATCGAGGGCCGCGAGCAGGCTGCCGCGGGTGCCCACGATCAGCGCGTCCCCGAGGAAGGTCAGCCCGCTGGTCACGGCGCCCTTCACGTCGTGGCGCCACACCTCGCCGCCGCTCGTGCTGTCGAGGGCGATCACGAAGCCGTCGAGGGTGCCGAGGAAGACGCGTTCGGCGCCGAGCGCGGCGGTCGCGCGGATCTTGCCAGGCGCGTCGAAGCGCCACACCCGCTCGCCGCTCGCGGCGTTCACGGCGTGGAAGCCGCCGTCGCCGGCGCCGAGGTAGAGCACACCGCCGTCGAGCACCGGCTGCGGCGCCTCGTGGTCGTAGTCGAAGACCTCCGTGTGCGGCAGCACCCGGGAGACACGCGCGTCGCCGAGGTCGTAGCGCCACAGCTCCTTCCCGGTCGCGCGCTCGAGCTTGAAGACGAAGCCGTTGTCGCAGCCGACGAAGAGCGCGTCGTCGGTGGCGAGCGCCTCGCCGAACACCGGCCGTCCGGCGGCGAACGTCCACACCATGTGCCCGTCGCGGACGTCGACGGCGTTCACCACTCCGCCCGCGGTGCCGACGTAGGCGATGTGGTCGCGCACCGCGGCGGTGGCCCAGATCGGCGCGCCGAGCTGGGCGGTCCAGCGCGGGCCCGGTCCCCTGGGCAGCTTGGACGGAACCGGGGGATCGGATGGCAGCGTGGCCGCGCGGCGAAGCTCGACCGGCGCCTTCCCGCCGAGCGTGCCACGCAGCGCGCCGTCCGCGAGCGCGAGGTCGAGCCCGAACTCGGGGACCTGGTAGTGGCCGTCGGCGGTCACCACCAGCGACGGCAGCGCGCTGCCGTAGAGGTTGAGGAGGTCGAGGTAGAGCGAACCCGTCAGGTCGCCCGCGGGGCCACGCCGGACCTCGAGCCCGAAGCGCGCGGTGTTGGTGCCGCTGCCCGCGGTGCCGAGCCACTTGCCCTCGGCGGGGTCGCGAGGCGCCGCGCGCGCGCGAGCGCGCAGCGCGGCGAGCGCGAGGGCCGCCACCAGCGTCACCCGCCAGCCGCTGCGCCGCATCACGCCCGCTCGCTGTCCATGTGGTGGAGCGCCGCGTCCGGGTAGCGCGCGCCCGCCGCCGCGCCCGCCGGGATCGCGCGCTCGATGCGCGCGAGGTCGGCCGGGCTCACCGCCACGTCGAGCGCCGCCAGCGACTCGCCGAGCTGGGCGCGCTTGCGCGCTCCGATGAGCGGCACGACGTCGTCGCCGCGCGAGCGCACCCACGCGATCGCGAGCTGCGCCACGGTCGCGCCCTTCTCGGCGGCCACGGTGCGCAAGGCC
>CAYMQR010000849.1:0-1512 GCA_964392195.1 uncultured bacterium
GGCGCTGGTGGTGGCGGTGTTCGGCGTGGTCGGCACGATGCTCGCGGGCGGGCTCGCGCGGACCCGCGAGATCGGCGTGCTGCGCGCGATCGGCGCCAAGCGCCACCAGGTGGTGGCGAGCGTGATCGCCGAGAGCGCCTGGCTCGGGTTCTGCGCGGCGCTGACCGGCGCGCTCGTGGCGGTGCCGGCCTCGCTGGTGTTCGTGGACGTCATCGGCGTGCAGGCGAGCGGCTGGCACGTGCCGTTCCGCTACCCGTGGCTCGCCGCGCTGCGCATGACCGTGAGCGTGATCGCGCTCGCCGCCGCGGCGGGGTTCGTGCCCGGGCTGCGCGCCGCGCGCCTCGTCGTGCAGGACGCGCTCGCCTACGAGTGAAGACGTCTTCGCAGCGCGCGTGACGCCGCGCGAAACGTCGTGCTCGCCCAGAAATCCCCGCACATCGTGACGAGAGTCACGGGATCCTTCGCGTCGCGGGCGTAGCTTCGCCACCACTAGAACGCGTTTCATTCGTTCGGCCGAACCGGATCGCCTCGCGGCGGTCCCGGAGAGCGCCATGGCGAACGACGTCACGGATGTGGTGGTGATCGGCGGTGGGCCAGGCGGGCTCGCGTGCGCCGCGATGCTCGCGCACCGGGGATTGAAGGTGATCCTCGTCGAGAAGAGCGCCCGCGTCGGCGGCAAGCCGGTGACGGTGGCGCGGCGCGGCTTCCGTTACGAGCTCGGCCCCAAGTTGCAGGTTCCGATGCGCGAGCCCGCGTTCGCGACCTTGTTCGGGACCCTAGGTCTGTCCGCGCGGCTCGGCGCGATCCCGCTCCAGGCGGCGACGCTCTCGTACCGGCCGGCCGAGGAGGCCAGCTACCGCACCGTGGTCGCGCCGCAGACCGGGGACGATCCGACCCCGCTCTTCGACCTGTGGGGTATCGGGGAATCCGAGCGGGTCGACGCGTTCTCGCGTCTCACCGAGCTGGTGATGCTGGAGGGCGCCGAGCTCGACGCCCTCGACGACGTGACGATGCACGAGTACCTGCGCTCGCGCGCGGGAGTGCCGTGGCGGCTCTACAGCTACATGGCGATGCACGCCAACGCGTCGCTCGCCGAGTACATCGACCGCGTCGCCGCCTCCGAGCAGGTCCGCATCCTCCAGGACATCGCGCTACGGGGCGCGGGAGGCTACTACCGCGGCGGCTTCGGACGCGTGCTGGACGACGTCGCCGAGGCGTTCCGCGGCATGGGCGGCGAGATCCGCACCTCGCACCGCGTCGAGCGGATCCGGGTGGAGAGCGGCCACGTGGTGGGCGTCGAGACCCAGCACGGCCGCATCCGCGCGCGCGCCGTGGTGTCGAGCGCCGGGATCCAGCCGACGATGCTCAAGCTGGTCGGCCCGCGGCACCTCGATCCCTCGTACCTCGACCGGGTCCGCGCGCTGGTGCCGGGCGGAGGCTGGGCGACGGTGCGGTACTTCCTCGACGCGCCGGTCTTCGACACCGGCATGGCGATGCTCTACTCGGACGAGA
>CAYMQR010000850.1:0-1511 GCA_964392195.1 uncultured bacterium
TCCCGAGCCGGTCGGGCACTCGACCTCGAGGCTCGTGCCGTAGAAGTGGTGGTAGCGCTCGAGCGCCTCGATGAGCAGGTAGTTCACCGGAAACCAGATCGGACCGCGCCAGTTCGAGTTGCCGCCGAACAGGCCGGTCGAGCTCTCGGCCGGATCGTACGAGACGCGGTGGGTCTCGCCGTCGACGCGGAACTCGTACGGCTGGCGCGCGTGGATCTTGGAGAGCGAGCGGATGCCGAACGGCGAGAGGAACTCCTCCTCGTCGAGCATGTAGCGCAGCACCCGCACCAGCCGCTCGCGGCTCGGCACCGCGAGCAGGCGATGGGTGTGCTCGCCGTCCTCGCGGCACTCCAGGTACGAGATCGTCTGCTTGAGGTCGTCGCGGTTCTTCACGAACCACTCGAGGCGCTTGGCGAAGCCGCCGAGCTTCTCGATCGTGTCGCCCTCGAGCACCTCGACGGCGATGAGCGGGATGAGGCCCACCAGCGAGCGCACCTTGAGCGGGGTGTGGATGCCGTCGAGGTGGAGCTGGTCGTAGTAGAAGCCGTCCTCCTCGTCCCACAGTCCGTTGCCGCCGAGGCGGTTCATCGCGTCCACGATCGCCACGAAGTGCTCGAAGAACTTGCTGGCGACGTCCTCCGTGGCGGGGTTGTCCTTGGCCAGCTCGAGGGCGATCGAGAGCATCGTCGCCGAGTAGAACGCCATCCACGCGGTGCCGTCGGCCTGCTCGAGGAAGCCTCCGGTGGGCAGCGGCTTCGAGCGATCGAAGACGCCGATGTTGTCGAGCCCCAGGAACCCGCCCGAGAAGAGGTGGTTCCCCTCGAGGTCCTTGCGGTTCACCCACCACGTGAAGTTCATCAGCAGCTTCTGGAAGACGCGGGAGAGGAAGAGCCGGTCGCGGCGCCCGCGGCTCGCGGTCATCTTGTAGACGCGCCAGCACGCCCACGCGTGGACCGGCGGGTTCACGTCCGAGAACGCGAACTCGTAGGCCGGGATCTGGCCGTTCGGGTGCATGTACCACTCGCGCAGCAGCAGCACGAGCTGCTCCTTGGCGAACGCGGCGTCGACGCGCGCGAACGGCAGCATGTGGAACGCGAGGTCCCACGCCGCGTACCACGGGTACTCCCACTTGTCGGGCATCGAGATGACGTCGCGGTTGTAGAGGTGCGGCCAGTCCTTGTTGCGTCCCTGGCGGCGGGTCGCGGGCGGCGCGGGCTGGGCGGGGTCGCCGTCCAGCCAGTCGCGGACCACGTAGTGGTAGAACTGCTTCGACCACAGCATCCCGGCGTAGCCTTGGCGCACCACGCGCTTCTCGTCGGCGTCGAGGTGACGCGGCAGGTGCGCCTCGTAGAACGCGTCCGCCTCGCCGCGGCGGCGGTCGACGATCGCGCCGGGCTGGTCGACGGCGGGGTGCGGGTGCGCGGGGTCCTCGGCGAAGAGCCGGGCCTCCACCACCGAGCGCGCGCCAGGCTCGAGCGCGAGCCGGTGCACCGCGGCCAGCTTGGTGCCGG